>CADBPM010000050.1 GCA_902796595.1 uncultured Lachnospiraceae bacterium
AGGGAGGTACTTCCCTATGTGGATATTCTTTTTGTTTCAGAGGAAACCAGCCGCAGAATGATGCAAAAAAGTGGTACCCTTAAAGAGATAATGAAGTCCTATACAGAAGAATTTTCAGTGTCTTATGTTTGTACCACACAGAGAAAAGTTATCAGCCCTAAGAAGCATGATTTTACGTCTGTGATATATGATGCCAAGGCAGATGAATTCGTGACTGAAAAAGCTTACAAGGATATTGATGTCATAGATCGTATAGGCTCAGGTGATGCTTATGTTTCCGGTGCTTTGTATGGACTTATCAAAAATGAGAGCGCAAAGAGTGCTCTTATTTACGGAAATGCTACCAGCAGCGTGAAAAATACCATTCCGGGCGATCTCCCTGCAAGTGACCTTACTGAAATCGAAGGGATAATAGAAAGCCATTCCGGTGAAGGGGACGAAAGCGAACTTTCAAGGTGACCTTAGTCCCCAGTTGTATAGCTGAAATGCTTGTTATAAATTAGCAGCGAAAACCCCGTAGCTTGCTGCGGGGATGAAAGCTGCTTTTCTTTGACTTGACTTTAGCATAGACTAACTATATAATCTATGCATAAAGAAATTGAGAATGGAGTTTTCCTATGTTTACACTTAAATGTGAATTTTGCGGATATGAGCAAAATATAAAAAAGAAAATAGATAAATATACATATTATGAATTAACTCATTGTAAACACTTGTGGTGTCCTTGCAATAAATGCAAAGAGAAATATCCAAGACCTAGAAAATTTGCAAATAATGAAGTCAAACATGGATGGGTATTTGGAGAATGGGATTGCGTGTTAAGTTTAGAGGATGCCGCATATGTTCAGCCGTATCAAAATTATGGTTCTTGGAGTAAAATCGTTAATCCAACAATTGAGCAATGTAAATCCATTATCAGAGCAAAGCGAATAAGAGACATTGGAATGCAGCTTTTGCAGGAACAGCAAAATAAACTATAAAAGGAGTGTGCTAAATGGCTAGATCTAAATCAAACAACGTTCAGATTAACATTTCAATACCTGTTGAATGGAAAGATGAACTTGAAAATCTCGCAAGGATATACTCTGTTGAGGAAGGCAAGACTATTACGTTTCTAGATTTGATGCGTAGAGGTATTCAAGAGAAGTATCAGTTAGGAGAAAACACAGATGAGCACAGAGAAGGAACAATATCATAGTGCTTCACATTGTAAATACTTAACTCAGTATCACATCATATGGTGTCCTAAATTTAGATACTCCGTTTTAAAAGACGGTGTAGATGAAACACTTAAAAGCATACTAAATGGTATATGCGATAGATATAAATATACAATAAAAGCACTTGAAGTAATGCCAGACCATATACATATATTTGTAGATTGTCCTCAGACAGTTGCTCCTTGCGATATTGCAAGAACACTTAAATCAATAAGTGCAATTGAACTGTTCAAGGCATACCCACAATTAAAGCAGTTTTACGCTAGATGCGGAAAGCTTTGGTCAGACGGCTATTTCATATCAACAGTAGGTCATATCAGTGAAGCTACTGTTAAAAAATACATTGAGGAACAAAAGAATGCAGACTAATCAAAACGTAGAGCAAACTGAATATAAGAAAATGCTCAAAGCCTATCATAAACTATCTGATAGGCACGTTTTGGTGCTTGAAACCAACTTATCACATAAAGATAAGTGTATGGTATTCCATTATGCTGACTTGGAACGAAAGGCTGGCAATGAACTTGTTGCCATAATGAAAAATAATTATGAGCAAATGGTTAGAACTAAGAAATACCGTAAGTTAAAAACACTATATGGTAAGTATTCTAATACAGAAGACAACGACAGACGAAAAGATATTGCAAAGCAGCTTAATGAGTTACAGGAACAATATAATGTAACTTGGAACTTCTGTAGAACCTCTATGATACCGATTGGAAAGAAATATGGTATTGATGCAATCTTCGCTCTTACCAAGGCTGAAGATATTTGGCGAGGTCTTGAAAAGTGTTTGTACTCTGATGCAAAAACGATTCATTTCACAAAAAGAAATGTTCTTCCAAATATAAGGGCTAAACAGATTAACCGTGGCATTGTAATCTCAAGCGTAAATAATAGATTACAATTCAAGTTTAACGGTGTTAAATTTGGAGTATTTCTTAAAGACAGGTTTGAAAATGACGAAGCAAAAGCTATCGTAAACTATTTAGCTGAACCTGATGTAAAAGATAAACTTGCTATTGAGACACTTCAAGAAGAAGGTATTTGTATCAGCACATACCGTCCTTGCTATGCAACATTGGTATTTAAGAAGATACGAGGCAAGCTTCGAGTGTATGTACACGTTACAATAGAGGGACTATCGAAAACTAAATACGATAGTAAAGGTAATCCTAAACACCAATATGGTAAAGGATATGTTGGTTGTGATATTGGTACTCAAACAATAGCCTATACATCCGACACTGAGGTTGATCTTAAAAATCTTGCTGAAAGAGGTTCTACTATACAGACCAACGAAAGAAAAGAACGATTAATATATCGTGCTATGGACAGGTCTCGTAGAGCAACAAATCCTCAAAACTATAACGCAGATGGAACAGTCAAGAAAGGTTACAAAACTTGGACATACTCTAATAGATACAAGCGTTTGAAAGCAAAACATACTGAGTTGTGTCGCATCAATTCAGTTAATAGGCATTTAGCTATAAATGAAGATGTAAATCATATCAGAGAACTAGGAGATACCTTTATCACAGAACCTAAAAATGCAAAGCGCCTTCAAGAACGAGCCAAGAATACTACAGTAAATTCTAAAGGTAAAATTAACAAAAAGAAACGTTTTGGACGCTCTATCAAGAATAGGTGCTCTGGATATTTCCAAGCACAAATTGAAAGGAAATTCAAAAACACAAACGGTGTCTATATAGAAGTGCCTAATGATTATAGAGCAAGTCAATACGACCATACGGCAGATGATTATCTTAAGAAACGGCTTTCAGATAGATTGTACAAACTCCGTGACGGAACTGAGGTACAACGCGACTGGTACTCATCATATTTGCTTTACTGCTATGATTACAAGACACAAAATATAGATAAAAACAAATGTAGAACAGATTTTAACAAATGCTATGGTAAAGAAAAAGCTCTAATCACATGGATTAAGGCTAATAGCATTAAAATATTAAACAGCGGCATTAAGGTGTCGTAACAAATAATAATTAGGGAGATTGACTATGCTCCCTGTGTGAAAACACGAAAACAACCGTTAATGTGGTCGCTGGACTGCTTGGTTGTAGAGTTCACTGCTCTGACAGAGAGACAGCATTCCAAAGTCTGAAAAAGATGTACGATTACTGCATAATGTCAACAGCTAGAACCTCCACGGCTTGCCGTGGGGAGTAGTCAGATCATGGAAAAGTAGATAAAAAAAGTGAAAAAGCCCTATTTACAAAGTATAAAAATAAGGCTATAATGACTTAATGTAAGGGCTTACAAAAGTGTTCTTGAAAGGAGAAGAAATGGAACTAAGAACAGCAGCATCTCCAAAGGATGTGAAACATTATACAACAGAACGCCTCAGAGAAGAATTTCTCGTTGAGAAGATTTTCTTTGAGGATGATATAAAACTTGTGTACAGCCATATAGACAGGATTATCTTTGGCGGTGCACTTCCTGTATCAAAGAAACTTTCTCTTACAGCAGGGGATGAGCTTCGTGCAGAATATTTCCTTCAGAGAAGAGAGCTTGGTATCATAAATATAGGTGGTGCCGGCAAGGTCACAGCTGATGGCAAAGTATATGAGATAGGACCTCGCAATGGTATGTATATCGGCATGGGTACAAAGGATGTTGCATTTGAAAGCAATGACCCGAGGAACCCTGCAAAGTTCTACATGTGCTCTGCACCTGCTCACAAGACCTACCCTACAGTAAGAATTCTTAAGGATGATAAGAAGGAATTTGACTATGATGTTGAAATCCTTCCTGTAAACAAAAAGGAACTTGGTACACTTGAGGATTCAAATCATCGTACCATCAATAAGTACATTCTTCCGGGTCAGGTTGAATCCTGTCAGCTTGAAATGGGTATGACACACCTGGAACAAGGCAGTGTATGGAACACAATGCCTTGTCATACACATGACAGACGTATGGAAGTATATCTTTATTTTGACCTTTCAGAAAACGATTTTGTTATGCACTTTATGGGAGAGCCTACAGAAACTAGACATATCGTTATGAGAAATGAGCAAGCTGTTATCAGTCCAAGCTGGTCAATCCATGCAGGCGCAGGTTCAAGAAATTATACATTCATTTGGGGCATGGTCGGAGAAAACCAGGACTTCGATGACATGGATGATATAGAAAACAAGGATCTTAAGTAATCATTATAGAATAAGGAGAAGGTAAAATGTCAGATTTTCTTCAGAAATTCGCACTTACAGGTAAGGTAGCATGGATCACGGGCGCAAGTTATGGTCTTGGCTTGGCTTATGCAAGGGCATTTGCAGAAGTTGGCGCAAAGATCGTTTTCAACGATATAAACGAAGAGCTTGTTGATCGTGGTCTTAACGCATATAAGGAAGCCGGTATTGAGGCTTACGGCAAAGTATGTGATGTTACAAATGAAGAGCAGGTAAAGGAATTTGTAGCAGACGTAAAGAAAAATGTAGGTCCTATAGATATCCTTGTAAACAATGCAGGTATCATCAAGAGGATACCTATGACAGAAATGTCACTTAAGGACTGGAATCAGGTTATAAATGTTGACCTTACAGGTCCATTCATCTGCTCTAAGGCTGTACTTCCTGATATGATCGAGAGAGGACACGGCAAGATAATAAATGCCTGCTCAATGATGAGTGAGTATGGTCGTGAAACTGTTTCAGCTTATGCAGCAGCAAAGGGTGGTCTTAAGATGCTCACCAGAAATATCTGCTCTGAATATGGTCAGTACAATATCCAGTGCAACGCTATCGGACCTGGATACATAGCCACTCCACAGACTGCTCCTCTCAGAAAGAAGCAGGAAGATGGCTCAATGGCTCCATTCGACAGATTTATCCGCAGTAAGACACCTGCTCAGAGATGGGGACATACAGAAGACCTTCAGGGTCTTGCAGTATTCCTTGCATCAGAAGCATCAGACTTTATAAATGGTCAGGTTATCTACATCGACGGTGGTATAACCGCATATATCGGTCAGGATCCAAGCAATCTTGACGCAAGTAAATTCCAGGATGAAGAAGAGGAAGAGATCTGAGATGAATACTCCTAAGGTTGAAAAGGTATTAAAGCAGTTTGAAGAAATCGGTATAATTCCGGTTGTTGTAATAAATGATGTAAATGATGCCGAGCCTCTTGGCAAGGCACTTATGGAAGGCGGACTTCCTGCAGCAGAGGTTACATTCAGAACTGATGCAGCAGAAGAAAGCATAAGAATAATGGCGGAAAAATTCCCTGATATGCTGGTAGGAGCCGGTACGGTTCTTACTACAAGTCAGGTGGATCGTGCAGTTGCAGCGGGAGCAAAGTTTATTGTAAGTCCAGGATTTGATCCAGAGATAGTACAGTACTGCATCGCAAGAGACATCCCTGTATGCCCTGGCACACAGAGCCCAAGCGAGGTTATGGCAGCAGCAAAGTTTGGTCTTGATCATGTGAAGTTCTTTCCTGCTGAACTTTCAGGCGGACTTAAGATGATAAAGGCAATGGGCGCAGCCCTTGTAAATATGAAATTCATGCCGACAGGCGGCATCAATGCAGACAATGTGCGTGAATATCTTGCATGTGATAAGATATTCTGTTGCGGCGGTTCATGGATGGTAAAGGGTGATCTTATAAAGGCTCATAAGTTTGATGAGATCAAAGATATGGTTGCTAAGGCAGCTAAGATAGTTAAAGAATGCAGAGGATGATTTAAAATGGATCTTAAATTGAAGGACGCAAAAGACTGCAGATTTGATGCAGTATCACTTGGAGAGGTTATGCTCCGTCTTGATCCTGGTGAAGGACGTATCAAGACAGCAAGAAGTTTTCGTGCATGGGAAGGCGGCGGAGAATATAATGTAGTTCGTGGTCTTCATAAATGTTTTGGACTTAGAAGTGCTGTTATCACATCATTTGCAGATAATGAGGTGGGCAAGCTCATGCTTGACCTTATCGAGCAGGGCGGTGTGGATACTTCTCTTATCAATTGGAAGAAGACAGATGGAATTGGCAGAATTTGTCGTAATGGTCTCAATTTCACAGAAAGAGGCTTTGGCATCCGTGGAGCAGTAGGATGCTCAGACAGAGCAAATACAGCTATTTCACAGGCAAAGCCTGAAGATTTCGACTTTGACTATATTTTTGGAACACTTGGTGTTCGCTGGCTTCATACAGGCGGTATCTATGCTGCACTTTCAGAGCAGTCATGCGAAACTGTAATTGCTGCTATCAAGACAGCAAAGAAGTATGGCACAGTTGTTTCGTATGATCTCAACTACCGTCCATCGATGTGGAGCGCTATAGGCGGAAGCAAAAAAGCTCAGGAAGTAAATAAAGAAATCGCCAAGTATGTTGATGTAATGATCGGAAATGAGGAAGACTTTACAGCCTGCCTTGGTTTCAAGATCGAAGGAAATGACGAAGGACTTAAGAAACTTAATATAGATGGCTACAAGAAGATGATAGGCGAAGCCGTAAAGACTTACCCTAATTTCAAAGCAGTAGCTACTACTCTTCGCACTGTAAAGACAGCTACAGTCAACGACTGGAAGGCAATCTGCTGGGCTGATGGCGAGATTGCCCAGTCCACAGCATACGATGGTCTTGAAATCATGGATCGTGTCGGTGGTGGTGATTCATTTGCATCAGGTCTTATTTATGGACTTATGACAACAGGTGATGCCCAGATTGCTGTAAATTATGGCGCAGCACATGGCGCTCTTGCCATGACAACCCCTGGTGATACCTCAATGGCGAGCAAGGCTGAGGTTGAAAGTATCATGAACGGCGGCGGTGCAAGAGTGAAGAGATAATTTATAGTGTTTTTTCCAATTCAATTGTTATTCTCCTTATATCTTTTATGTTACCGTAATGCCGGGATGTGTAGAACATCCCGGCTTTGTTTATTCCATCAGATCTTCCACACTGTAATGTAAAGCATTTGCGATTGATACAACATAGGTTACATTGTTTTTTTGATATTGTTGAAATATGATATTCATCAACAGATTCTGGGACTCATGATATTATTTTGAAAATGCAATCTGGGCGAAGTTGTAAAATCCTAAATACCAGACATTAAAATCATGTTTACCTGAAACTTCTTGCCACATGAAATTTTCTCCATCTTTAAATTGATCGCATACAGAAGGAAGATTTTTAGCTGCTGTTTTAGCGCTTGCATAAGCTATTTCATCCTGAAGACCGCAAATATTATAAAGGTACTTGATTGGATACTTGTTATCTTTGAGGATTTCTGCGGTTTTTGTAGCTGAATTTGAGGTAGGAGCTGCTGAAAAAGCACCAAAATAAGCGAAAAGATCAACACATTCATCCATACCGATATTTATTGTCTGCATACCGCCCATGGAAAGACCCGCCATAGCGCGATGTTCTCTTGTGGCAGTCATATCATATCCGTTTTCATCAAAATCAGCATAGGTGCTGTAATTTTTTTCGATGTAAGGGATAAGGTCATTTCTAAGTTCTTTGCCGAAGCAGTAGAAGGAATTAAAATCAGAGCCCTCTTTTGCGTGATTTTCAGCTGAACGTCCGTTAGGAGTTACAACTATAAAAGGCACAATGTCGCTATTTTTAGCAAGATTATCCATGATGATCTTAACCTTTGACATACTGCCCGTCATGCCCCATTCTGTTTCATCGCCGCCTATGCCGTGCATAAGGTAAAGAACATTATATTTTTTATTGTTGGAATAACCGTAAGGAAGATAAACATTTGCTTCTTTTTCAATTTCATGTTCATCCCCAAAATAGTCTTTTGTTTTGTAAGTTATATGCTCAATGCTTCCCGAAGCATCAACGCATAGATTTAAAAATTGACCGGGAATCTTGTCACCAATGGATGCCTTTACAAGCTCCTTATTTGTTGAATCTGTTACACTTTGAAGGTTTGTCTCGGCTGTTTCCTCTGAAATTGCCTGTTTGATAGGATCTTCTGCGTTTGAATTCATATTTTCCTCCTTAGTTGTCGTTGAAATGAGTGATGATTCTTTTGATGACATGGCTTTTGTCTGTTCCGCCTGTCCGCATGCCTGCAGTGAAATGCCTGCGGCAATTATTAAGGGAACAGACAGAATGATTATCTTGTGTCTCATTTTTGTACCTCAAATTTTTTTCGTGAAATGCCTATGATTACTATACAACATTCTTTCCTTGGAGTCTTTTCTTTTTTAATCATATAATCCTTTAAATCTTGCGATGAGAGCTTTACGATAAAAAATCAGTTTACATAAGGTACTTGACTCAATCGATTGACCAAAGAGTTATTAATGTATCTATAATGGCTGAAATTTCCATTCTTGTAAAAGAAAGCAAGGTGTGATACAGTTTATAGAAAGAAAAGGAAAAGTGCACATTATGCTTTGCCTGATATTGTAATAAAGGGAAGGGATGTATGATTTCGGAGAAAATGAAGGCTTTGGTGCGGGGAAGTTCTGTTATCAGGGCTATGTTTGAAGAAGGAAAGAAGATGGCGGGAGAGATCGGACGTGAGAATGTGTATGATTACAGTCTTGGAAATCCGTCTGTTAATCCACCGGAAAAAGTGAAGGAATCAATTAAGAAGATTCTTGATGAAAAGGATCCTAATTATATTCATGGTTACATGAGTAATTCGGGATATGAGGACGTAAGAGACAGAATCGCAGATTCCTTAAATAAGAGATTTGCGACTCATTTCAACCGTAATAACCTGATAATGACAGTAGGTGCGGCTGGTGGACTTAATATCGCACTTAAGGCTCTTATAAATCCCGGTGATGAGGTGATCACATTTTCACCTTTTTTCGGAGAGTATAGAAATTATGTGAGCAATTTTGAAGGAGTTTTAGTGGAACTTCCTCCGAATGAAAAGGGAGATTTCAGACCTGATCCGGAGGCTCTTAGGAATGCGATAACTGTGAGGACAAGGGCACTTATCGTAAATAACCCTAACAATCCTACCGGAGTGGTTTATTCAAAAGAGGATATAAAAAATATCGCTGCGGTATTAAAGGAAAAGAGTGCCGAATTTGGTGCCCCGATATACCTTATAAGTGATGAGCCATACAGGGAGCTTGCATACGACGGAGTAAAAGTTCCGTATCTTACAAAATATTACGATAACACAATAGTCGGCTATTCATTCAGCAAGTCGCTTTCGCTTCCAGGCGAAAGGATCGGATATATTGTAGTACCGGATGAAGCGGATGGGGCAAAAGAGCTTATATCGGCCTGCAATGTTGCAAACAGGATACTTGGTTTTGTAAATGCGCCTTCGCTTATGCAGCTTGCAGTGGCAGAGTGTCTGGATGAAAAATGCGCTGTAGAAGTCTATGACAAAAACAGAAAGAAACTTTATGAAGAGCTTACCGGTATGGGGTTTACTCTCGTAAAGCCGGAAGGTGCCTTTTATCTTTTCGTGAAAACTCCTGAGGATGACGGGGCATTTTCAGCAAAGGCAAAAGAAAAGCATCTGTTCCTTGTGCCGGGAAAAAGTTTCGGGTGTTCTGGCTATGTAAGGATAGCTTATTGTGTAGATTACGATATGATAATAAGAAGTCTGCCTGCTTTTAGGGAGCTTGCGGCAGAGTACGGTCTGTGCTGAGAAACATTGGTTTGGAAAGAGAAAAATATGAACAGGGAACTTGCAGAAAAGATAAGAAAAGTGACACCTTACACTCCGGGAGAACAGCCGAAGAAAAAGGGAATCATAAAGCTTAATACAAATGAAAATCCATATCCTCCTTCGGAAAAGATAAGGGAGGCGATACAGGAGATAAATGACGATACATCGAGACTTCGCCTGTATCCTGATCCTGATTCTTCTATTCTTAAGGAAGCGCTTGCAAGGCATTTTGGAAATGGTCTTTCAAAGAAGAACTTCTTCACAGGCGTCGGCAGTGACGATGTGCTTGGTATGGCTTTTTTAGCCTTTTTTAATGGAAATGAGCCGGTACTTTTCCCGGACATTACTTATTCATTTTATGAAGTCTGGGCAGAGCTTTTCAATGTCAAAACAAAAATAAGTAACCTCGATGAAAATATGAGACTTGTAAAAGAGGATTTTCTTAAAAATGAAAAGCTTGGCGGTATTGTCATTGCGAATCCAAATGCGCCGACAGGACTTTGTGAGCCGGTAGCTTTCATAAAAGAAGTGGCACTTGCGCATCCGGAGTGCCTTCTTATAGTTGATGAGGCTTATGTGGATTTTGGAGGCGAGAGTGCAGTTTCACTTGTAAATGAACTGCCTAACCTCCTTGTTGCGCAGACGTTTTCAAAGTCAAGATCGCTTGCAGGCCTTCGTATAGGTTATGCAGTTGGAAATGAGGAGCTTGTTGCGGCGCTTGAGGCAGTCAGGTATTCTTATAATTCCTATACCATGAATATGCCGGTACAGTTAATGGGAAGTGCTATACTTGCGGACGAGGAATATTTCAACCTGACAGTCAAAAAGATAGTGAATGAAAGGGAAAGAACCAAAAAGCGTCTTAAAGACCTTGGATTTTCTTTTCCTGATTCAAAGACGAATTTTATTTTTGTAAAGCATGAAAAACTTAGCGGGGAATATATCTTTAATGAACTGAAGAAAAGAAAGATATATGTAAGGCATTTCAAGGCTGATAAGATAAAGGAATACAACAGGATCACCATAGGTACGCCGGAGCAGATGGATAAGCTTATTGACGCGCTGGTTGAAATAGTGGCGGTATGATAGAAAATTAAAACTAATGTTTAAGGAGGTTTACATGTTTTCACTTATTGCGGGTGCCGGAGTCTTTGCGGCAGACAGGATCATCAAAGATAAGGTCGAGAAGGGTGAAATAGCGGACGGCAGAAAGTTTATCAAAAATGCTGTTGAAATAAGGAAATCCTATAACAGCGGCTTTGCCATGAATAAGGCGGATGATAAACCAAGACTTGTTCTTGTTATTACAGCTGCCGTTTTTGGAATGGCATTCATGCTTTACCTTAAAACTTTTACTAAAAAGCATAAAAAAATAAAACGTTTTGGACTGGGGCTTGTGCTTGGCGGAGCGCTTTCAAATCTTTTTGACAGATTTAAAAATGATAAAGTTACAGATTATGCCATATTAAAGGGGCATGACAAGGTCGCTTTCAACATAGGAGACATTGCAGTATGCCTTGGAGCGGCAATTGCAGCATTTGGAGAAATTATAAGTGACGAAGACTGAAAGATGTGTTATAATAAGTAATTGTTTTGTTGAAAGGTACACGAAGTGATGGTTCGGTGGTGCCCGATCGCAGATTGCGTGTGCTGCAGGATACACAATTGGGAGATGTAAAATGGCAGTTAAGTATGTTTTCGTTACCGGCGGCGTTGTTTCTGGTCTTGGAAAGGGAATCACAGCCGCTTCACTGGGTCGTCTTCTTAAAGCGCGTGGCTTTAAGGTAACTATGCAGAAATTTGATCCATATATCAACATGGATCCGGGAACAATGAATCCTATTCAGCATGGTGAGGTTTTTGTTACTGATGATGGTACCGAGACAGACCTCGACCTTGGTCACTATGAAAGATTCATTGATGAAAGTCTTGATAAGAGAGCAAATGTGACTACCGGTAAGGTTTACTGGTCAGTACTTCAGAAGGAGCGCCGCGGAGATTTCGGCGGAGGTACAGTTCAGGTAATCCCTCATATCACAAATGAAATAAAGAGCCGTTTCTATCGTAATGATGGTGAAAATGAGGACAGGATTGCCATAATCGAAGTCGGTGGCACGGTAGGCGATATTGAATCCCAGCCATTTATAGAGTCTATTCGTCAGTTTAAACATGATATAGGACGTGAAAATGCGATCCTTATACACGTTACACTTATCCCATATCTTAGGGCTTCAGGTGAAATGAAGACAAAGCCTACACAGGCAAGTGTGCGTGAACTTCAGACACTTGGTATCATGCCTGATATCCTTGTCTGCCGTACAGAAGAGCCTCTTACAGAAAGCATTAAGGACAAGATTGCCCTTTTCTGTAATGTACCGAAGAAAAATGTAATACAGAACCTTGATGTGCCTACTCTTTACGCCGCTCCGCTCGCACTTGAAAAAGAGCGTCTGGCAGACGATGTATGTGAGGCACTTCATCTCCCTGTAACAAAGCCTGATCTTACAGAATGGGAAGACCTTGTTGATCGTCTTCTCAATCCTAAGAAGACAGTGCGCGTTGCACTTGTAGGCAAGTATACTGCATTGCACGATGCATATATAAGTGTTGTTGAAGCTCTTAAGCATGGTGCTGTGGCACACGATGCTGAAGTTGATATAAAGTGGGTTGATTCAGAAGGAGTAACTGGAGAAAATGCAGCCGAGACTTTCTCTGACGTAGACGGGATCATAGTACCAGGTGGTTTTGGCGTCAGAGGTACAGAAGGCATGATCGAGTCTATAAGATATGCAAGAGAAAACAAGGTTCCATTCCTTGGTCTTTGCCTTGGCATGCAGCTTGCTATCGTTGAATTTGCCCGTAATGTAGTTGGCTTCTCAGATGCTAATTCATCCGAGCTTGCTCCAGAGACCCATCATCCTGTTATAGCTATAATGCCTGACAAGGATGGTATTGAGGATATCGGAGGAACCCTACGTCTTGGTTCATATCCTTGCGTGCTCGCAGAAGGAACAAAGGCTTATGCTGCATACGGCACAGCGGATATAAAGGAAAGACATCGTCATAGATATGAAGTAAACAATTACTTCCGTGATGACCTTACAAAGAACGGCATGGTTCTTTCGGGTCTCTCACCGGACGGACATATTGTTGAAATGATTGAAATAAACGACCATCCATGGTTTGTGGCAACTCAGGCACATCCTGAATTCAAGTCAAGACCAAATCGTCCACATCCGCTCTTCAAGGGATTTATAGGGGCTTCACTTGAGCATCAGAACTAAGATTAGGATAATACAATAACACGGAGGATATATTAAGTGATCTAAAATATTGACTAATGTGTGTAAATGTGTTTTAATATTCTCATGGAGGTATATTATGAATACATCTAACATTACCAACTATAAACCCCAGGCATTTGC
>CADBPM010000051.1 GCA_902796595.1 uncultured Lachnospiraceae bacterium
GATCCTCGGTATGAACAATACACATATACTCTAAGCAAGATAATTCACCTTCACTTCCACTGTAAGGGATTAGTAATTAGCTCAAAACCCTCACTGTTATTGTTCATTACCTTTGAAAGCTCGGAATACAGACCATTTATCTCCATAAGAAAATCATCCGCCGAAGGGAAATTAAGGAATCCCTCTCCTAATTTTCTCATGCCCTTTATGAACCAAGGGGCTCTCTTGTGAGCTTTTTCCTTTGTTTCCTTAGCAATAGTCAAAACATACATAAGAGTGTATATAAGCGGCATATCACAATACAGAGGTTCAGGCATATTGCCTGCATCATCGGTAAATCCGTACAGGGGGTATCTTGGGAGTCTGGTTTCGGGAGAAACTAATATTTTTCCAGCGTCGGAACGCTTAAACCTTTTAAATTCTACAGTTCCAAATGTGTATATCGGAGTTATTGCCATTACACATTTTTCTCGATTATGCTCGTTATTGATGTGGTCGATCAAAGGACGATATGCCGTTTTTATCTTGCGTATCACTGTGGACATTGTTCCATTTCTTCTGTATCTTTCACATTTAAGTGGAACAAACAATATCATTTTTGTACTGTTATCAAGAGAAAGATGCCTTTTTATAAGATTGCTCACAAGATGACTTCTGTTAGATGCTTCATTGAACATTCCAACTGTATCGTGATCATCACTTTTGGTATGCTCCATAAGATGAGGCGTATCTATAGCAATTATTATAACATGGCTGTCAGCCATACTTTTTTCAAGCAATTTTGCATTTTCCTTCATACTTATCCAGCCACCGGGGAAATCAGTGAAATTCATCTTGATCTCGCCATTACTTTTGCTTTTTAAACTTAACCCCATCTGATAGGTTTTAAGCTCTGAAGTTGGCTCGTAGTCAGGGGAAAAAGTATATGCTTTATTAAAATGATAGTAGTCTTTCATCTCCTTTATTTTTTCCTCAAAATCAATTGCAGTAGCACTATCAGGGGAACTGATAGTAAGATTGCTGCTGCCAAACTTTCTGTCAAAGCACTCCTGCATACTTGCAAGAACTGTAGTTTTTCCGCAGCGCCTGCCGCCCATCATCATAATATTTATCTTATAATCGTTCTTTTTTCGCATTTCCTTTACCTCATATCTTAACTTCATAGAAGCCCTTATTGCTGCAATTTTTAATTGAGTCGATCACACTGTTGAATTCAACTGCCATAGTCTGAGAGGAAATAGCCCTTTTGTATTCCTCACTCCATATTACAGGAGTCCATTTTTCGTACAGATATCTCCACTCATCTTTCGCAGAGATCTTAGTCTTCTTTTCTCTGTCTTCTTTGATTGCACGGTCATAAAGATCTTTTATAGCAGCAAACATGGCTCTGTTAGGAATTTTATAAAGTGAATCAAGAGCAATTTCAATATCATTATGTACGGGCTCTAATTCATTCAGCAGTTTCTCGTGTATCTCCTTTGCTAACCTTTGCTTATCGCTAAGATCATGTATCAGCTTGGGTGTGTTACGGCGAAGTTCAAAATCAATATTGTCCAATTTAGCTCTGACTTCAAAAATCATAAAGCCCTGAACGCTACAGCTGAAATCCTTGAATCTTAGCAAAGCCTCTGAAATAACAGGATAGTCATCGTCTCTGCCTATTTTGTCAACAAATCTGTCTATCCAATCGCATGGATCGGAAATATCATCCTCTATCGTGCTGAGATGACCATACTCTTCAGATGTAAATACGGTAAGCACTTCTTTTTTCATATTGTCTACAAGGACTTCCAGCGTTCTGTCCAGATCCATAAAAGCATCTATGATATCAAGACGCATTTTATCAGTACAATTTTCCATAGCATTGTGCTGATTGATGGTTCCCATATTTAGGAGCTCAATAATATCACTCTCACTCGGGACAAACGAGAACATAGAGTCGAGTGTTTTGCTTGTTGCCTCCTTTAATTCACTGCAAGCCTCATCACGGCGTTTTTTATATGTGGTGATATACAGTTCACGGAGTTGGTTGAACAGCTTGTTGATGGTCCTGTCCCTGATTGGCAGCATTTCTCTTGACAGATTACCTACCGTACCTGATATTCTTCCTCTTTCAAAAGCATTTGCTATTCTGATGAACTCGTTATACAGTTCGGTACCTGCCTCGTTTGTTCTGGTTACAAGCAGTGAATCTACAACATCTATCTTGCTACTCATCTTCTCAAGAACTACAGACAAAAGCTCATTTTCAACGGCTTCCCGAGATAGGCAATTTACAGGCAGTACCGCAGATACGGGCAGATCGGACAGCTCTATCTGATCTATTACTCCTGATATATAGTCTACATTTCTTCCTTTTCCATCCTCAACTTTATTTATTACCCAAAAGAGCATTTCCTTTGCATACTCATGGGAAACTCGTTCGGAAATCATTGAAATGATTTTCGTTTCTGTACTACTTACCTTTGGCCCAAGCGGGTCTGGACGGAACATAAATATTATAGCATCGCTGTCGTTCTCAACTGTATCAAGCATACTTGATTCAACACCAAGCGATGTAGTACCTATGCCTATGGTATCAAGAAGTACTATCTTTCCTGAGTCGCTATATGGGAATCTGCAATGTATATCAGCGAGTTTTACTCCGAGATAATTCCAGTATTTCTCAGAGAAATTATCATGCTTATACTGTGCAACATATTTCTCAATATCCTCTTTGGGAACGGTTATTGTCTGACCAAACAGATCGCATATCTCGCTGAAATGGTTGATATAATTGCGAAGATGATTTGCATACCCCTGCTCTTCAGCATATGTACCGATATCCTTCTTGATTTGTTCAATAGGTATACTGGGTATATCGTCTACTGAGTTGATATTATGTTTCTTTCCATGTGTGATTTTTTCAAGATAATTATTGATGATATCGATCATTTCATTTGCAGAGTAAAAGGTTATGCGTGCATTAACTGCCTCATCGTCTGAATTGGTAATGATAGATTTCGCTCCTGTGCAGTCACTTCCGTCTGATGAAGGAATAATGCTCTTATCAAGTCCGCTTATATTCTGAATAACGAGACTCTTTCCTTGTCTGGCACTTCCAACAAAGCTGATATGAAGTGAGTCCCTGTTGAAGCGAGTGTAAAGCTGCTGGAGTTTGGCTCTGTAAATACTGGAGAGCTTGTAAAAATCATCCAGAGAAATACTTTGTATTTTGGCAGCAGCTTCTGCACTTCCAAGTAAACTGAGATACTTGCTGTTTGGAGAATGGAGATCGTCCTTGATACGCTTTATCATGGAGATACAGTCATCAGTTTTCTTGAGTTTTTCAAGTGCCTCCTCTATGAGCTTTACCCGCCCCTTTCTTACTTGTATAATTGAGTCTATTTTTTCTGTTATGTTACTCATAATAAAACATCCTTCCAAATCTTAATCAGAATACCTGGGTAAAAAATAAGGACACTCCTGCAAAGCAGTCATCTGCATACCTCTGCCCTTTTTGAAGCAGCTATGCACTTCCTTGCTTTCAAAAGTGAACATATTCCCACCGGGCAATATCTGTATCGTGGTGCTTCCGATAGCACCGTTCCAGTAGCGGCA
>CADBPM010000052.1 GCA_902796595.1 uncultured Lachnospiraceae bacterium
ATCACAATGAATTGTGATAACTCCGGACATTATTTTTTGTTCCCTGCTATATCTTGACATAAATATCAAAAATAGAAATCGTCAATTTAAAGATGTATTATCATTCATTTGCTCTGAATGTAAGGCTGTCTTCTGTCATACTTTCAACTATTGCAAGAGACTTAAGATTGATTCCCTGCTCTCTCAATTTCTGTCCGCCAGGCTGAAACCCTTTCTCGATCACGATTCCAACACCTTCAAGTGTAGCACCAGCCTCTTTTATGATTTCAATAAGACCATTTACAGCACAGCCATTTGCAAGAAAATCATCTATAACAAGTACATGGTCATCCCTGGTTAAGAACTTCTTTGCCATGATAACATCATAAGTTCTATTATGTGTATATGACTTAACCTTTGTAGTATAAAGGCTTCCGTCAAGATTTATACTCTGAGATTTCTTTGCAAATACAACAGGAACATCAAAATACTGGGCTGTAATACATGCAATTCCGATTCCAGATGCCTCTATAGTAAGAATCTTATTTATCTGCCTGTCAGCAAAGAGTCTCTTAAATTCCTTTCCGATCTCATTGATAAACTTAATGTCCATCTGATGATTCAAAAAGCCATCGACTTTCAATACATTCCCCGGTCTAACCTGCCCCTCTTTCAATATCTTCTCTTCCAATGCCTTCATGATAAAATTTCCTTTCATCTAATTATCTTAAGCCATTTTGCAATTGTGCATCACCTGTACAAAAATAGGTATACAGTCAATTTTATCACTCTTATCCAGTATTTCAACCTCAAAAAGAAAAGCCTTCCGCTCACAGCAGAAAGCTTTTCCAACAATTGTAATTATCTTATTTTGCATTACTGTACTTTATTATCGCTTCGAGGATTTCGGGCGCATTAAATGTCAGCTCTTTGCGGTCAAATATACCAAAACGCTCTCCATTTCCCGATGAAATGTAATTATCCCACCAGCAGCATGGAATACCGCAGCTGCGATACTTCGCATTGAAATAACCTGCATGATCCACTCTTGCTTCTGTGTTTCCATTTCTTTCAACGCTGCCATATTCACCCACAACAACCGGAATACCCTTGCTTATAAATTTCACATAGAGTTTTTCTGCAACATCCTTTACAGGCGCAGTATCAGAACTCTTGCTGTGACTGAATGCATCGGTAGTACCCTCCTCACTATCAGGCTTAAGCGCAAATTCATAAGGTGCATAAGAATGCACTGAAACGATCATGTGATCTGCAGGATCATCTGGAAGCACAAAATTGCCATCAAGCGCTCCATCAGGAGATGCGCAATACCCCGGTGCCATTATATACCTGTCAGCATTATTATTTCCTGTTTTTCTTATCGTATCAACGGCAAGCTGATTTAGTTCGTTGATGCATCTTACCGAATCAAGGCACTCCTTCGCACCCATATTAAGGTTCCACTCATTAGGACTTCCTACAAGTCTTGGTTCATTTAATGTTTCAAATATAAGATGCTCATTATAACTCTTGAATCTCTCTGCTATCTGGCTCCAAATGGATGAAACATACTTTCTTGAGCTGTCCATCCTGTCTGAAGAAGGGAAGAATTCCTGCTCATCATGATGGATATTTAAGATAACATACATTCCATCATTTATAGCATAGTCAACTACTTCCTGCACTCGGTCAAGCCATGCCTTATCTATGGTATAATCATCACCGCTCACATGATTATGCCATGAAACCGGAAGTCTCAATGTCTCAAAGCCAGCCTTGTGAACTGCCTTTATCATGTCTTCGCTCGTTTTGATCCCCACCCATGCAGACTCAAGTCCTGCCGGATCAGCATTACCTGAATCATCTGTAGCATCAAAAGTATTTCCAAGATTCCATCCGCACTTAAGCTTTTCAGTAAACTTAAGCCTTTCATCATCAGGAAGATTCTTTTTCAAAATATTAAAATCCGAGTAATTTCCCGCTTTCACTGCCATACCTCCTCTACCACATCCACATAAAGCCACTGCCAAAACTCCTATAAAGAGCAGGCTCTTAAAATGTTTCATTCTTCGTGCCTTGCCGCAGGCATAGTGTCCATCGGTGTCGTGCCTGCCGCGACATCGATGAAAGTTTGAAACATTGCCTCAAACTTTTTTCCTACATATACCAATAATGCCGGTGCCATAAATTTTAACACCAACATCATAATGATAAACCAAAGCAAAAGAAAAATCACATCAAAAATAGCCCTATTAGTTTTAAATATTGCGGATCTGACACCCATAAGTATCTTTATTCAGGTTGAAATGCACCCTGCTCGCGTTCTTTGTACACGATTTTTAATACATACAAGGTTCCAATCATTAGTGCAATTCCTATAACAAGGCATATTGCCCAGTTTCTTATAAAACCTGCAACAACATAGGAGACCAGAGAAACTGCCGCAACCGTGAATGCATAAGGAAGCTGTGTGCTTACGTGTTTGATATGCTCACATCCAGCCCCTGCAGAAGCCATGATAGTAGTATCCGAGATTGGTGAACAATGGTCGCCGCAGACAGCCCCAGCCATGCAGGCAGAAATTGAAATTATCATAAGTTCATTGTTGATATCGCCACCGAATACATTTACGACAATAGGTATGAGAATACCAAATGTGCCCCACGAAGTTCCCGTTGCAAATGCCAAAAATGCTCCTACAAGGAATACCATTGCAGGCAGTAAGCTCATAAAGGTGTTGCTGTCTGCAACCTTCTCGACAAGTCCGCCGACATAAGCCGCAGCTCCAAGCGAGTCGGTCATGAATTTAAGTGTCCATGCAAATGTAAGTACAAGGATCGCAGGCACCATTGACTTAAAGCCTTCCGGTATAGCATTCATACATTCGGAAAAACTTAATACCCTTGTTGAAAGGTAGAAAACCATAGTGATAACAAGCGCTGTGACAGAACCATATACAAGCCCTACAGACGCATCCGCCTTGGCAAAGGCATCAACAAAGGAAACTCCTCTGAAAAAACCACCTGTACCGATCATACCGATAATACAGCAGATAATAAGTGTAAGAATAGGCAGTACAAGGTGAATCACCTTTCCCTTTGAAGATACAGGAGGCACAGGCTGTTCCTCTGCACCGGTAATACTTGCCCCATGATGTTTTCTCTCTTTTTTATTGGCAAGTATCGCCATTTCAGCCTTTCTCATAGGTCCGTAATCAAAGTTCATAAAGGTAAGTCCAAAAAGCATGACTATGGTTAAAAGAGCGTAAAAATTATAAGGGATTGCTCTTATAAAAAGTGAAAGGCCATTTGCGCCGTCTACAAACCCAGTGACAGCAGCCGCCCATGAAGAGATCGGCGCTATAATGCATATCGGTGCCGCAGTTGCATCTATGAGGTATGCAAGCTTTTCTCTTGAAACCTTCTGCTTATCAGTAAGAGGTCTCATGACTGAACCAACTGTAAGACAGTTAAAATAATCGTCAATGAAGATAAGCATACCAAGGATTATCGTGGCTACCTGAGTACCTGTTTTCGTCTTTACATGACTGGCCGCCCACTTGCCAAATGCGGCAGAACCACCTGCTCTATTCATAAGCATTACCATACTGCCAAGCACTACAAGAAATATCAGTATCCCTACATTCCATGCACTGGACAACTGCCCTATCATTCCATCTACAAACACATGATGCATTGTCGCAACAGGTTGAAATCCAGTAAAAAACAGACCGCCGACTACTATACCTATAAAAAGTGATGAATACACTTCTTTTGTTATAAGTGCAAGTATTATGGCAATAAGTGCCGGCGCCAATG
Organism: uncultured Lachnospiraceae bacterium; assembly: GCA_902796595.1. Lineage (GTDB taxonomy): Bacteria > Bacillota > Clostridia > Lachnospirales > Lachnospiraceae > Catonella. The sequence continues at coordinate 3,798 of CADBPM010000052.1, forward strand.
ACCATGCTGTGTCAACAAAATTCATAATTGCTCCTTCCGTACAATACAATAAAAAAAACTGCCCACGCAAAGTGGACAGCTTTAAATATCATATCTGTATGATAGCTCCCCACCTGCTTTCAGGTGACAGTCATACAGATATTCTCTGTATGCCCAAGATAAACACTAAAGACAAATGTTTTCTTTCGGCAAAGCTTCCTTTCAGCCTGTATCCTCTGGTGTCTTTCCCATCAACAGGACTACTATTAAGCCTTGCAACCTCTATCTGTTATTATTGTGTTATCGGACAAAGTCTGATAATACAATAAATAATAGTACTGGCATTTCTGTTTGTCAACACAAAAAAATTTAAATGATCATCCCTATTTCAAATTTATTCAAGGAGTGGACTTATTTCCGGCATAAGTTCTTTCCTAAATTCATCTATCATCACTTTTCTGAATTTAAACTTTTGAAGTACTTCTTTTGTGGATTTCTTGTAAGCCGTGTAATCCGCTTTATCCTTGAGTTTGTTCTCATTGGCAAGCTCCCCATCCTTATAGTTGAGAGCTTCATATTTCACGTCCTCATATGGAATAAACCACTTATCTGCAAATCGCTCTATTTCCTTGTCAATCACAGCATATCGCATCTCATTGATGATAACAGAAATATCCTTGCCCAAGAATTTTTTCTTGTCCTTTTCAATTTCGTCAAGCACCTGAAATAAAAGACTTGACAGCTTAGGGTTGTTCTCAGAAAATTCTCCAACGACCTCTTTTAACTGAAGCACCTTTTGCTTAAGGTCATCTTCGTTGAAATTGCCGCCTGTCTCATCCAGAAAATCCACAAAGCCCTGAAGTAATTCCACAATATACTCAAAATCAACTCGAAATTTATTATATGCCACCAGTTCATAATCATCCAAAATTGGATCTTCGTCGAGATCGTCAACTTTTTCCTTTTTCAGTTCTTCCATCACATTCTTGTATACTGCCGCATAATTTTCATATTCATTTTCAGAAAAGCCAAGGTCATTTAGCATTTCCGATGTATACGATGAAAATGACTTTAGGTGGGCAAGATCATGATCAAGGTCTCTAAATAAATGAACAAAGGACTTCTTTTGCTTTTTTGATAGCCCCATGACATCTTCCGGTGAAGAGGCAAAAGCTTTTATTGTATTCAGTGAAATCTTGAAATTAGATAAGACTTCATCAAAATCTTCTGCAACTGCCTTTCCTATTCCTCCTCTGGAATAAAGCACAAGTGCGTCATTTATCTTTTCCTTATATTCCTTGGGATTCCTGAAAGTAACGATCTGCCCATATTCCTTGTGCCCGTCAAACAATCTGTTGGTTCTTGAAAAAGCCTGGATCAATCCCTGTGGGTTCATTGGTGGTCTGTCTATAAATAAAGTTGAAAGACATGGTGCATCGAACCCTGTAAGCAGCCTGTCCACAACAATAACCAGGTCAATCTGCTCTTTTCTATCCTTATAGCGCTTTTTTTTGCGTGCTAATCTGTCGTTTAAATTGTCATTATATGCAGTAAGTGCTTCTAATTTGCAATTTGTTCCATAATAGGCATTGTAGTAGGCTAAATAACGCTTCATTGCCTCCCCGTTTTTCTGGGAATTTTCATCATTTTCCGTAACCGAAAAAGTAATTGCAACTTTCGGAAAATCTGGAAGAACCTTTTTCACTTCTTCCCTTATCTTTAGTTCATCCTTACCTTCTTTTATTTTCTGGAGCAGATCATAATACTTTTCGGCAATTGCGATCGATTCAACTGTGAGCATGGCCTCATAAGTCTGCCCACGCCCGTTTTGCATGCCAAACTTAGCCATCGACTGATTAAGAATGACATTTAATACGCTTCGCATATGCTTTTCGCTGTGATAATATGCATCCTCCTCATCAGCTTTTATGTCTTTAGGGCCAAGGTTCTCGATATTAAAACCTAAAACAGCTCCATCATGAATAGCTTCCTTAATGGTGTAACTATGTAGACGGGGGCCATACAGTTCCTCTGTAGTCTGGGCTAAGTCCCCCTTTTGTTCATACTTATTCTGCTCAAAGATAGGAGTTCCGGTAAAACCAAACCACAAAGAATTAACAAAAAATCTTCCCAGTTCTCTCTTTGTTTGCGGTGTGACAGCCCGATGACATTCATCGACAACAAAAGCTACCTTCAGTGCTTTAATTTTGTTGTATTCTCTTGTGCCTTCTTTCAACTTGCGACCGATCATAACCTGCATTTTCTGCCTTGTGGTCACTATCATCTGCCGATTATCATCTGAAAGCTTTTTTATAAGACTTGCAACATTCTCGGTATCATTCACATCAATAGTATCATTATCCGCATAAGACTGAAAAGCGCATTTTGTCTGCTCATCCAGGTCCCTGCGGTCGATAAGAAATATAGTTTTTTCTATAGAAGGGATATCCATTAAAAGGTTTCTTGTCGCTTTATATGAAGTCATAGTCTTACCTGACCCTGTTGTATGCCAGATAAATCCTGACTGTCCTTTTTTAGAAGCTCTTCTCATCGCTTCAATTGCGTGTATCTGATAAGGTCGAAGGATCAAGAGCTTTTTCTTATCATTGTCCAAAACCGTATACTTGGTTACTATTTCGTGCGCCTCCGGGATTTTCAAAACAGCTTTGGCAAAATCAAGATAGTCACAAATGTTGTTATTTTCTTCGTCCACCCAGCCAGTCAAAAATTTTTTATTAAGCTCTGTATCTCTTGCGGCCGCAAAATATTTGGTATCTACAGCATTACTTACAACAAACATCTGAACATTTGAAAAGATACCATGAAATTTTCCCTCTGCAATATACTTCTTTATCTGGTGATATCCTTCCATATATGAATGGTCCTTATTTTTCAACTCAATATGGATCATAGGAATGCCATTGATAAGCAATGTAACGTCAAATCGCCTGTCTCTTCCATGTTCATCTTCTTCATCCTTGAATGCCTGATACTGGTTGATCACTTCATATACGCTTGTGCCACCGGCAATATGTTCATTATTCATTACAACAAGATGTAAGGTCTCGTTGCCTCTTTGTACATGAACATAGACTTTGCCATTTTCTCCAACAAACCACTTTGCGGCATCATAAAAAGATGCATGGGAAAGGTCATTTTTTATTTTGGCAAATTCCTGTGCACTTAAGGGTTGGTCTCTCAATTTTGCCTTGTTGTTCTGCTCTAAAATGTATTTAAAATTCTTCCATAAGGCTTCCTCAGTTGTGAGGTCCGGCCTGTAAGTCCACTGTGACTCTTCACTGCACAGCTGATCTATTAAGCGTTTTTCTATTAGTGATTCTAATTCCGCCATAGCCTATCCTTTCTGTGGAAACATATTTTGAAGCATATATTTTTTTAATTCTTTCAGTTCATTGCACTTACGCTGATGAAGGGTGATAAGGTTGTCAATCTCTTCCAAGAACCTTGAAATTTGATTCTGTTCCTCTATAGACACAGGTAAACTTATCG
>CADBPM010000053.1 GCA_902796595.1 uncultured Lachnospiraceae bacterium
TCTTAACTTCCAGTAGAAGTTGACACTCAAACGACAATAAATGCTCAAAACGGGCAGAAAATCAGTGAATTTTCTTGATTTTCTGCCCGTTTCTTGTTATAATAATTGAGTAGGTATACATACTTAATATTTGAGTGAGAAACGATTATGTATTATGATTTTTTGGTTAAGATTCCTGAGGAAAAAGGAAAAATTTTTGAGCGTACCATAAAGGGTGTAACATACATTAACTATGAGTATGACAGGGTATATAAGCCGGACAAGAAATATAACATTCCCAAGAGAACCACGATAGGAAAAAAATGTGAAGATGATGATACCATGATGTATCCTAATCCGAACTTTATGAAATATTTTCCTGACGCAGAACTTCCTGCGGATGAGGGACGGGATGAGCGGAGCAGCTGCCTGAGAATTGGAACCTTTATGGTTATAGAAAAACTGATGATGGAAAGCATGGTGGAAAACATCGTGTCCTCCATTTATAACAATGACAAAGGGACAGGTTTATTTCTTGACCTGGTATCCTACTATCTGACAACAGAGAATAATGCCGGACAGTATTATCCGGATTATGCTTATAATCATCCGCTTTTTACACCAGGCTATAAAATATACAGTGATTCAACGGTATCTGAGTTTATCGGGCAGATTTCTGTTGATGATTCTGTAGAATTTCAGAATGAATGGAATGCATTAAAGAAGAATAAGGACAAGATATATATATCTTACGATTCTACCAATAAGAATTGTCAGGCCGGAGATATTGAACTTGTTGAATACGGTCATGCCAAGGACGATAAGGGACTGCCGGTTTTTAATTATTCCATTGCTTATGACTGTAATAACAGAGAGCCTCTCTTCTATGAGGATTATCCCGGAAGTATTGTGGATGTATCACAGCTTCAGTGCATGCTTGATAAAGCCAAGGCTTACGGATATAAGAATGCAGGATTTATTCTCGACCGCGGTTATTTCAGCCGTGAAAATATCAAATATATGGATAAATGTGGTTATGATTTTGCAATCATGATAAAAGGCATGAAAGCCCTTGTTAACGATGCTGTCAAAGAAGTTAAGGGTACATTTGAAGATAGCAGGCAGTATACAATAAGACGCTTTGGTGTAAATGGAACTACTGTGGAAAGAACTGTCTTTCCATCGGATGAAAGAAACAGATATCTGCACATTTATTACAGCTATAGCAAGGCAGCTGCTGAAAGGGAACAACTGGAACAAAAAATAGACAAGCTCGCTGCTTATTTTAAGAAACTGGAGGGACAACCTGTAGTACTTGATAAATCATATGAAAAGTATTTCAGCCTGGAATACTACCACGAGGGTCAGGAAGACCAGTGCTTTGTGTGTGCTATAGAAAAGAGCTCTGTTATTGAAGAAGAACTGAAAATGTGTGGTTATTTCTGTATTATTACTTCGGAAAATATGAAGGCGAAAGAGGCTCTTGAACTGTATAAGAGCAGGGATGCTTCTGAAAAATTATTCAAAGCGGATAAGACATTTTTAGGCAACAAAAGTATGAGGGTATATACCGGTGATGCGCTGGAAGGGAAAATGTTGATTGCATTTGTTGCCCTGATTATCAGAAATCGCATGTATACAAAGCTCAAAGATGAAGAAGAAAAACTGCTCAGTTCTCCAAACTTTATGAATGTACCTGCAGCAATCAGGGAACTTGAGAAAATAGAGATGATACGGCAGGCGGATGGTGTTTATCGCCTGGATCATGCTGTAACATCAAATCAGAAAATGATACTTAAAGCATTTGATATTGATGCGAATTATATCAAAAGAAAAGCGGAACAAATCAGCAATGAACTGAATCCAAAAGTTCTTAAGGTTAAGATTAACGGGAGGAAATCATAGTGGCAAGAAAATATAAATCCAGAGTAACTACAGAAAAGCTTGATGCAAAAATCGAACAGCAGAAAGAGGCATTGGAAAAGGCCAAAGCCAGATATGAAGCAGAAAAGGATACTCTTGCAGAGCTTGTAAAAATGCGTAATGAACTGCGTAAGGAAGAATTAATGGATGCGGTTATAAATAGCAGCAGATCCTATGAAGAGATTCTTGCATTTGTGAAAGGGGAAGGTCTGACAGAATGAAAAAGGAATCAAAGAAACGAATCGACCTATATGATATCGGTGATGGTCTGACGCTTATGAATGTAATTGAAAAAAATGACAGCGGTAAGATGCGCCATATAACCACTTACATAGGGATTGAAGGTAACGGTTTTGTATGCGTTGGCAATGCAAATGATTTGGATGCACCAGGTGCACTATTTAGCTATCAATCATATGTTAGAGAACAGGAAGCAATGCTACCATTTCTTATTGATATCTTTGAAACGAATACTGGCGCAAAATAATGAAGATTGGAGTACTACAATAAGTAGGCTCCAATATTTACATTTGAGTGGTAAAATATCCGGAAGTTAAGA
>CADBPM010000054.1 GCA_902796595.1 uncultured Lachnospiraceae bacterium
TATGTATGAAACTGTGTTTAATGCACTTATTATCTTTGAAGATACTGACGGTGAGGTTATAATGACGAAGTGTATTGGGCCTCAGAGGACTGATGAAGGCTTAAAGAGGGGCGAGGAGCGCACCTACAAGGTTTACTATGACCCGGTTAATACGACGAAGATGCCTAAAACAATTCTTATGAGATACATCGCATAAAAGAAAGGAGCACCCTCACTGCAGGGTGCTCTTAGTTCTATTTCCAGTTAAAAGTTATGAGACCGTAAATATAGATTCCAAGAGTAACAAGGGGCACAAAGTATTTAAATATAGGTTTCATCCAGTTCTTTATCTTTATGCCTTTTCCGGCATTTGCCTCGGCAACGAAATTATCCCATCCCCAGCCAAATCTGTCTGAGCAGCAAAAAATGGCAAAGAGCAGTGCTCCTAACGGAAGGATGTTGTTGCTCACTATAAAATCCCAGAAATCCAGCCATGAAGAGCCCTTTGCAAAAGGCGTAAAACCGCTTAATGTACTGAAGCCAAGTGCTGTCGTAAGTGATATAAGGAAAATGCCGATGCCACAGATAAGGCTACCTTTCTTTCTGTTCCAGCCGGTAATTTCCCTTACGCAGGCAAGTATATTTTCACATACAGCAAGCTCGGTTGAAAGCGCTGCAAATACCATGAAGAGGAAGAAGAGGCTTCCCCAAATGCGACCGCCATTCATGGAATTGAACACAGTAGCCATCGTGTTGAAAAGAAGGGCAGGTCCGGAGGTCACTTCTATATTAAAAGATGTACATGCAGGAAAGATGATCATTCCGGCAACAATTGCAACAAATGTATCAAGTATGATTATATTGACAGATTCACCTGCAAGAGAATGCTCTTTGCCAATATAGCTACCAAAGATTGCCATGGAACCCATTCCTACACTGAGGGTGAAGAAAGCCTGATTCATGGCTCCAACTATCACTTTCCCATTTATAGCTGTAAAATCAGGGACAAGGTAGAAATAAAGCCCCTTCATGCCGCCGGGAAGAGTTACGCTTTTTATTGCGAGGACGAGCATTAAAACAAGGAGCAAAAGCATCATATATTTTGAAATCTTTTCAAGTCCCTTTTGAATGTCAAAGGTAAGCACAGCAAAACCTATGGCAACAGCAAGTGCCAAAAAGAGCACATTTACACCGGGACTTGTTATCATACCTTCAAAGCTTAGTCCCATACTTGTACCGGACAGGAAACGGGCAAAATAATACATCATCCAGCCGGTTACTACTGTATAGAAAGCCATAAGGCAGATATTTCCGACAAAACAGATATATCCGTGGATATGCCATTTTTGCCCCGGCTTTTCAAGTTTATGATACATGTGAACAGGGCTTGCCTGGGAAGCACGTCCCATAGCAAATTCCATTACCATGGCAGGAAGTCCTAAAAGCAAGAGACATAGGATATATATAAGAACAAAGCCTCCGCCTCCGTGCTTGCCGCACATCCATGGGAATTTCCACACGTTTCCGCAGCCTATGGCACAACCGGCGCTCAAAAGGATAAATCCTACGCGGCTGCCTAACTGATCTCTTTTCATAAATATAAATTCTCCTCTCGTTAATTAAATTTCCTATCTATACTAACATATTAGAGGAAAAATGGATATACTTTATTAAAGAGCTTTTTACAACTTATTTACATTTGAAAAACACTTTCTATAAAATGACTTGCTATTATGTCTATAGCATCAGATAGGAGGTGGGGGCAATGTGAGCAAAGAAGAGGTAGATGATGGAACGTATCCTGATCGTTGATGATGAAAAGACTATAAGAAGTCTTATAAAGATGACTTTATCATTGGGAAAGTATGAATATGGGGAAGCCTGTGATGGCAAGGCAGCTCTTGAGAAGCTTCACTCGGAACATTTTGATCTGGTCTTGCTTGATATCATGCTGCCTGAGATGGATGGCTTTGAGTTGATGAGCAGGATAAAAGATGATGGTGTCCCTGTTATTTTTCTTTCTGCAAAGGATGATGTGAATGATAAGGTTTATGGTCTTAAGGCGGGAGCTTTGGATTACATAACCAAACCGTTTGAACCTATGGAGCTGCTTGCAAGGATAGAAGTTGTTCTTAGGAGAAAAGCAGTCAGCAGTCTTTGGAAAAAAACGACAGACGAGGGTATTGATAAAGAAGTTGTCTATAAGAACATTCACATTAAAGAGGAATCACGAATGGTCTATAAAGAAGACAGACAGATTGCTCTTACGCCAAAGGAGTATGACCTTTTGTTATTCTTTATAAATAATCAGGAACGGGTATTTTCAAGAGACCAGCTTTTGGAGCAGGTGTGGGGATTTGATTATGCAGGAGAGAGCAGGACTGTGGATATGCATATACGAAATCTACGAAAAAAACTGGGGCTTGAAGATGACTTGATCACCTTGTACAGAGTTGGTTATAAACTTAGCAGGGGAGTGAGCGTATGAGGCTTAAAAATAAGCTGAGTATCTATGTTATTGTCCTTGTAATGGTATTGTTGAACCTGTTCTCCATTTTTTTGATCAGGATAAATGATCATCATAATATGAAACTTGTCGTGGACAGTGCCATTAAACAGGCTTCGGCAGCAGTACTGAATATCAGATATGGTAATCTTAAGAACAGAAGCCTTTTTTCTGATGAGGAGATCATTGAACTGAGGAATGATGGATTTCTAAAGAGTGTTGGGTCATCAGGTGTGAGATTAGCTGTCTTTTCTGAGGAAGGAAAGCAGGTATATCCTGTTTTAGACAGAAAAAAGTATGAACGGGAAGAGAGACTGTTCGATCATATAGCATCAGGACAAATGACTTATATGTTTACTAAACTCGAAAAGAAAAGTCATTTACTTGTCGGCAGTCAGTTTGAATTCGGGAAGGATTATTCTTCTTACTATCTTTTGTACGACAGGGATATTGAAGATGTGATGCAGCAGCAGAGGATGTCTGTTGTTTATCTGATGGTATTTGATCTGTTAGCGTTTATCGTCACATTGATCTCGGTTGCTGCTCTGTCAAAGAGTCTTGTGAACCCACTTGAAAGCCTTACAGAGAAGATGACAGAAGTGCGTAAAGGAAATTATCGGGAAAAGATTGAGGTACAGACTGATATCAGGGAGTTCTATGAGATCGAAAGAACTTTTAATGATATGAGTGAGGAGATAAGATCCAATATAGAACTTTTGCAGGAAGATAATCAGAAAAAGGAAATGTTTATAAACAGCCTTGCACATGAACTAAGGACTCCACTTACAGCTATCATCGGCTTTTCAAGTATCCTTAGGACGCAGGATCATTATGAGGATGGTGTTGTAAAAGAAACAATGAATGCTATTTATGAAAATGGCAAGCGTCTGGAAAGACTTTCAAAAGATCTGATCAGATTGATCCGGGTATCAAGGGGAAAGGTTATTAAGGAAGATGTTGCTCTAACTTTGCTTTCTGATATGCTTATAAGAGATTTTATGCCAAGATGCCTTGAAGAAAAGACAGAGCTGACTCTGAAGGCTTCAGATGTAAATGTTATGACAGATGAAGGTCTTCTTACCATATTGCTTTCAAATGTTATTGACAATGCACTTAAAGCGGTGGTAGGAAGAGAAGAAAAGAGAGTTACTGTGTCTGTTGTGAGAGACGACGACGGAAAAAAGAAAATTGTGGTTTCAGATACAGGCAAGGGAATTCCTAAAGAAGATATAGAAAAAATATTTGATGCATTTTTTATGGTTGACAGATCAAGAAAAAATGAGAATCGCGGTTTCGGATTGGGACTATCTATCTGCAAAGAAATCGCAGAGCTGCTGGATATAGAAATTTCAATTGATTCGGCAGTTGACAAGGGAACTAAGGTAATATTGATTTTCAATGAAAATAATTATATGGAGGAAATAAAATGAAGAATAAAAATGTAGTAATTGGAGCAGTTATGGGAGCATGTGCAGTTTTTGCAGCAGTTGCAGTAATGTACAGTCCTTTTTCTGAAAATAAGGTGTATGCAGTTAAAAATGAGGCTTCAAGTGTTGCTGTTGAGCAGAAGGATGATGTGGTTATGGAGCCTGCTATGAAGAATGCATATAAGAATATGGTTAATAAATTTAATTTCAATGATTCTCTTTATGATGCCAATAATGCTAAGCTTGTAGATTTTTACCTTACAGATATGAATAATGATGGTAAAAATGAACTTCTTGTAAGTTATGGCGCAGGTGAAGCAGATCTCAGAACATTTGTCTTTACATATGATGGCAAAGATGCAGTTTATGCAGGATGTTTTGCAAGTGGTCACAGTATTCTTTGCGGTAAGACAGGTCACGACGGAATACTTGTTGTCAATACTTATATGGGTGGAAGCCAGATAACATCTGTTACATTGGATAAAGACGGAAAGGTAGCAGAGAAGGTAAGTGAAGATAATGATTCAATGGATGCAGAAGAGATTATAAATGCGTATTCTTTAAGATCAAATATGAATTATGATGATATGTATAATTCTTATCCAAATGAAAAGATTTTTGAATGATATGTAAAGGTTTTAAGTAAAATCAAGGGGGATGCTTTTATGAGTATCCCCCTTTAGAAGGTTTGATCAGAGTTTCTTATATTTTTCAGTTGATTCTACGAGTTCATTTATTATGGTACTGTTATCATCGATTGCTTCGCTGATAGCCTGAACCTGTTCAACGATCTGAGTAGAGTTGTCTGCGGAAGAGCTGATGGCACGACTGCTTTGTGATACTGAATCTGAAATGGTATCCATAGCTATGGTCATTTCTTCTACTATAACGTCAAGGTTGCCTGCTTTCTCGGTAAACTTATTGATCGTTGCCTTGAGGAGGTCGGCGGTTTTTTCATACTTGTTGCCTATTTCAACATAAGAGTCATAATCAGGAATGACGGTTGTGTTTATGTAGTCTATGACGTTTATAGCATTATCGGAAAGATTGGTAACTGCTGCGGTAACATCCTTGCTTATTTCCTGAATATTGGATGCTGTCTCGCGGCTGTGTGCAGCAAGCTGACTTATCTCGCCTGCAACAACTGCAAATCCCTTTCCTGCTTCACCAGCTCTTGCAGCTTCGATGGAAGCGTTGAGAGCGAGGAGGTTAGTCTGACTTGCTATGTCAAGGATGGTCTTGGTAAGAGCATCAATCTGCTTAACCTTTTCACTGTCTTTAACTGAAAGAGAAAGAATATCTCCAAGCTGCTTTGTCTTGACGCCGGTATCGTTCTTTTTCTTTTCTGCACTTGCTTTGATGCTGTCTGCTTCCTTTTTGATGGACTCGGCAGTCTTGTCGCCTTCTGCTGCCTCATCATTGATGGCATCTGCTGCCTCTCTTATATCATTTACCTTTGCATGCATATCTTCTGTGTTGTTGGAAACAGTTTCCATGCTTGCGGAAAGCTCTTCGAGTGAGGCAGAAGTATTTGTTATGTTATCGTTAACTGTGCCGATCTGCCTTAATATGCTGTCTGCATTGTTGTTAAGCTTTACAGTACTGTCCTTTACATCTCTCATGGCTGTCTGGAGAGAAGCGATGAGGTTGTTGACACCATTTTTAATGTAGAGAATCTCTGAATTGGTTTTGGTGTTGATTCTTGCGGTAAGATCTCCATTGCCGTTTTTAATGTTGATATCGATATTTTTTAATTCGCCTGAAATCTGCTGGATCTTCTTCATCACTGCAAAATAGGAAACGGAGCTGTTTATAAGAAGAACGATCAGTGATAATACAGTAAAGAAGGTCATCTGACCAGCTGCGGCGACACCGGTATGGTGCATATTGCTTCTGGCTGTGTCTGTGGCGTTGTAGGTGAGCTGCTTTAAGTTAACTAAAGCACTCTGAACTTTGTTTACCTCAGGCGTAACCGTATTGCTGAAGGTTGCCAAGGCTGATGCAGAGTCGTTTGACTGAACCTGAGACATGGTCTTTGCGGTATCTTCTTTAAGTTTATCGGTGAGTGTCTTGAGTGTTGCAATAGATGCCTCTATGTTTTTATCAGGGTTAAGCTTAAGGAATTTTTCAAGTTCAACGTAGCTGTTATCAATTTTTTCTTCGTTTTCCTTGATTATATCGGCGATATCCTTCTGCCTTTTTCCCTTTACGGTCAGGTATGAATTGAGACGGGAATGCACCTCTGATACGCCCATCTGCAGGTCTGATTCTGAACTTAAAAGACCTGATGAATACTGGATGATGTTGCTTCCGATATCGGTAAGCTTACCGATAGAGCCGGATGCTATAATAAAGATCATTATTATAACAGCGTATAGGATGATATTCAATGTGATTGTCTGAGTGGTGATACTGTTATACCACTTCAGAGAAGTATTGCTTGAATCTGTCTTTTTGCTGTTAGCCATAATTGCCTCCTTAAATGAAAATGTAACAGAATGTGTGAGTATCTGTTCTATTTTCAAAAACCAATACATTAAAAATATTCAACACTACTATTATAATTATTTTTTGCAGAGATTTCAATATTATGGAGAGAAATTTGCTTAAAATGAATTAAAAAAGAAAAATTTCACATTTGTAAATGTACATATTCTAAAAAAGAAAGAAAAGAATTATAGGCTGAAAAATAAAAGAAGTTATACCGCCTAAGTGGTATAACTTCTTTTGGAGATATAGAGATTTATTTATCTATGCCATTTACAACAGCGATACCTGCACTTACACCGAGTCTGTTGGCGCCGGCATTTATCATTGCAATAGCTTCTTCTGATGTATGGATGCCGCCTGAAGCCTTTACTCCGATTTCAGGACCTACTGTCTTTCTCATAAGGGCAACGTCTTCTGCCTTAGCGCCAGCAGTTGAGAAGCCTGTTGATGTCTTTACAAAGTCTGCGCCTGCAGCCTTGGCAGCCTCACAGGCTTTAACCTTTTCATCGTCTGTGAGAAGGCAGGTTTCGATGATAACCTTGACAAGTGTGTGTGTTGGGGCAGCAGCGTCAACTACAGCCTTGATGTCCTTCTGTACGTAGTCCCAATCACCAGCCTTTGCATGACCTACATGGATTACCATGTCAACTTCATTGGCACCGTCAGCGATAGCAACCTTTGTTTCGTAAGCCTTTGAAGCACTTGAAGTCGCTCCGAGAGGGAAGCCTATAACTGTAGCTACATTTACATCTGTATCTTTGAGAGCTTTTGCACACTGAGCAATATAGCTTGGGTTTACGCAGACAGAAGCAAAATTATACTCAATCGCTTCCTTGCAGATTTTTGCTATCTGTTCTGGGGTAGCATCAGCTTTAAGTAAGGTATGATCGATGATTCCTGCAACATTCTTTTTAGTGATTTCCATATCAACATCTCCTATGGTTGAAATATTTGAGCGCACTGCAAAGCAGGGCACTCTTTTTCATATACTGTATTACCGGACTTTGTTCTATAATACAATACAATAAAAACTATACAATAATATTTAGGTTAAGTCAATTATCATGGTCATAGGTTCTATTCTTCCTTCAGCCTCTCTACCAACAGGTCGTGATAGCAGTACTTGCACAAGGCACGGTATTTGTCCTCCGCACCTATTTCAACCTGAGCGCCGTCAAGGACAAGCTTTCCATCTTTGAATCTTGCATTTACGACAGCTCTTCTTCCGCAGGAACATACACTTTTTATTTCCTGCAGAGAATCACAGAGTTCAATGAGTCTTTTGCTTCCCGGAAAAAGATTGCGTTTGAAATCTGTCATGAGACCAAAGCACATTACAACCTTTTCGTATGAGATCTCATAAAGCTCATCGACAAGCTTTTCTGAAAGGAATTGCGCTTCATCTACCATTACTATCTTATAGTCTTTGCAAAGCTCTGTAAGATCACTGTCATCATTTATAAGTGTGCATGGGGCAGAAAGTCCTACTCTTGAATGAATAATAGTTTCTTTTTCTCTGGTATCAGTGGATGGCTTAAGAAGCTTTACAGTGAAGTTCTGTTCCTCGTAGTTGTGCTTTATCATAAGAAGATTTGCACTTTTTGAGCTGTTCATAGTTCCGTACTTAAAATACAAGCCTGCCATAATTATGACCCCTTTGTCTTTTATATTGTGAATTATTGATTTAAGTGTTATTATTATCGGGGGCATTGTCAGACGAACAACGCCTCAAATATAATATCACAATGCAAAGGAGTTTTAAATGGAAAAGATAGCAAGTTTTACAATAAATCACCTTACACTTGAACCGGGTATCTATGTTTCAAGAAAAGACAAAATCGGTGCCGAGACAGTTACTACTTTTGATATAAGAATGACAGCGCCAAATAGGGAGCCGGTAATGAACACAGCAGAGCTTCATACCATTGAGCACCTTGGAGCTACATTTTTAAGAAATCATGAAACATGGAAGGATAAAGTTGTTTACTTTGGACCTATGGGATGCCGTACGGGGTGCTATCTTATTCTTGCAGGAGATCTTGAAAGCAAGGATATTGTAGGTCTTATGAAGGAAATGTTTACATTTATGAGGGACTTTAAGGGGGAAATACCTGGAGCAAAGCCAGAAGAGTGCGGCAATTATCTTGATCAGAATCTTGGAATGGCAAATTACCTTGCTGACAGGTTTCTTAAGAATACTCTTGAAAACATAGACGATGCACACCTTAATTATCCTGCATAAGGGTATTCTTTTTTGTGACATCTTAAGAAAGGATCAGTCATTGATAGAAGTAAAGAATATCACCAAAACTTCAGGTTTCAATAAGGTTTTAGATAATGTCTCGTTTACTGTAATGACCGGAAAGGTTACAGGAATCTTAGGGGACAGCAAAGCAGGCAAGACAAGTCTTTTGGATGTTATAGCGGGCATATCCTTTCCGAGGGAGGGATCTGTATGCGTAGACGGAGCCGATATTCATAAAGAATCCCGTAAGATGGTAAGACAGATTGGCTACCTTCCTGCAGATAATCCTATGTATCCGGAGATGACTGTTCAAAAATTCCTTGATTTTCTGGCTGTTATAAAGGGCGTAAGAGGAAGTAATGTTAAGGAGCTTGTCAGACATTCAATGTTTTTAACAGGCATCGAGGGTATCAAAGATAAGGTCATAAGAGAGCTTCTTCCTGTAGAAAAGCTTAAGACAGGACTTGCAGGAGCTATGCTTGGAAGTCCATCGGTTCTTCTGCTTGATGAACCTTTTAGCGGTCTTGGCAAAAAGGAGCTTATTGAAGCAGAAAGCCTTGTAACAAAACTTTCCCAAAACAGGACTGTGATCATAAGCTTTTCAAAACCGCATCTTTTGCCGGATATCTGCGATGAGATCGTTATTTTAAATAAAGGGCATATCGCAGGAATAAGAAAGACAGAAGACGTCATGGATCTGTATGAGAAGAGGGCTGGACTCTATTTGCTGGCACGCGGCAGCAAAGAGGAAGTTACAAAGATTCTTTCGGGACTGCCTGGCATTGTCTCTATGCAGGCTGAAATAATGAAGAAGGACAGGACCCTGGTGCTTTTAACAAGTGAGAGAAAAGACCTTAGAGAGACTGTTTTTCGTGCTTTTGCAGATTCATCTTGCACGCTTATTGAAATGAACCTTGAGCCTTGTGCTCTTCAGAGTCTTATTGATGAACTTGAAGGTGAGGGTGAAGAGAGAAATATACACAGAACGCCTGCTTTGGATATACCTGAGTTAAAGAAAAGAGAGGGTAAGGATGAGGGAGATATTTAAAAAGGAATTTAACAATTATTTTAACTCTCTGACCGGATACCTTGCAATAGGTGTTTTTCTTTTTATAGCGGGATATTTCCTTGCTGTAGACAATATAAACGGAAAGTCTGTGTCGTTCAGTCAGACCGTTTCAGATTTTTCCATCCTTCTTTTTATCGTGCCGCCGTTTCTTACGGCAGGAATCATGGCAGATGAAAAAAGGATCGGTATGGACAGGTTATATCTTTCGGGAAGTATAAGCACAGGAAAGATAATAATTGCCAAATTTGCAGCTGCTTTTCTTCCTTTTTTGGCTGGCAGCGCTGTTTTGGCATTTTATCCGATTATCTTAAATGCCTACGGCAATGTTGAAATGGTAAGAGCCTACGTTGCCTTGGGAGCATTTGTTCTTTCGGGAGCAGCTTTCAGCGCAATAGGCTTGTTTATTTCAACCTGTTTTAAGAATAAGTGGCTTGCTATGTTTTTATCCTACGCAGTCAGCTTTTTTTTCTACCATATTTATTCATTGACTGAAAATGTATCCGCTGATGGAAAGAATGGTCTTGTTTTTATCGGACTTATTATACTTGCCTTTTTTACATGGGTATATTTTTATTCGGGAAATGTACTTGTATCCGGCGTGGGGCTTGTTGCGGGCGGACTGACAGTCGCTATAGTCTATCTTGTTAAGCCTGACATTTATAATGGCATCATCAGCAGGATAGCTTTCAGACTCTCTGTTGTCGAAAGATTTTATGAGTTGGAAGAGGGAAGGTTTTCACTTTATTCTGTCTGCTATATCGTAAGTTTTACTGTACTCCTTCTATTTCTTACTGTAGCAAAGATAAACAGGAGAAGAGGGGGCTTACAATGAATAAAAATTTAAAATGGATCATCCTTGCCAGCCTGTTGCTTTTTTTGCTAATCAATGCTATATTTTTTAAATTTGATGTAGGTAAGGATGTGACTTCTGGCAACGTATATACTTTAAATAAAAATTCTGTGGAGTTTCTTAATGAGGTCAGGGATGATATTGATCTGTATCTGATCACAGACAGAATGGATAAAAGTGATGTGTCTTTTAAGATATTGAATGAAATTGCCAATGCCTCTGAAAATGTAAAACTTGTGCCGGTTGAAAAGTCTGCATTTTTAAAGGATAATGACTATATCGATCTTATACATGAAGAGATAAAAGAGGGCTCGGTCCTTGTAGTTGACAGGGAAAATGACAGGGCAAAGTATTTGCCTTATGTTGAAATGGTCCTTACTTATCCTGATCCGGAGTCCCCTGACAGGAATTTGATCGAATATAATGTAGAAGGAAGTGTACTTTCTGCAATAGAGAGCGTTACAAAAAATAACCTGCCGAAGGTCATTTTAACCACAGGACATGGTGAAAAGAAGCTTGGCAAGGCTGCTAAGGAGGCACTTGAAAAAACAAATCTTGAGTGTAAGGAGATAAAACTTGGCAAGGTACAGACAGTACCTTCCGCGTGTGCAGTTTTGCTTGTCAACGGCCCTGCCAGCGATTTCTCCAAAAAAGAGATAAATGCAGTTGAAAATTATCTTAACGCTGGCGGCAATCTTATAGTTACGCTTGCACAGACAGATAAGAAGCTTACGAATTTCAAGAAGCTTCTTAAAAAATATGGTATAAACTATGAAAAAGGGGTTGTTATCGAGGACGATAACACTAAGACGCTAAATGGTCTGGGGTATATCCTTGCACCTGCCATACTTAATGCGGCGGTTACTGAAAATGTCATAGCATCACAAAAACCGCTTGCCTTGTTCCAGTCCTGCGCACTTTCGCTTTCATCAACGGTAAGAGACGGGATAAAGATCACTCCTTTACTTAAGACAAGCTCAGGAGCCTATATAAAAAAGGATCTTACAGCGGGGACTTTTGAAAAGAACGACAGCGATGAACCGGGACCTTTCTTCGTGGGAATGGAAGTAAGCGAAGAGGTGAACGGCAGGAATGCGCATGTGATCGTTTTCGGGTCTTATTCAATTGCGAGCGAGGTTGAAATGACCGGAGAAAAGACTCTTGACTTTGCATCATTCGAGTCGATAGGAAACCTGACTCTTTTTACCGACAGCGTTGATGCTATTGCAGATAAAGAAGATATAAGTCTGAATATTCCACCGAGGATAATACCTGATGAGAAACTCCTGTTTCCGGCAGGAACGGCAACACTTCTTATATTTCTTATCTGTGTGCTTGTACCGGGCTTTGTCGTGACAGCAGGTGTAGTATACGTTTATAATAAGAAATGTGCTTCAAGGCATTAAGAATTTTTATAGGTGAGAGACCTCTTTTAGGGTCTCTTTGGTTAAAGGATGGTTTTATGAATTTTGGTCTTGATATTGAAGATGTATTGAAATTGAATGCGAAAGGAGAGATTCCGGGAAAATCAGGTCTTGTCATTGATATTCGCCCGGAGGCGGACTTTAAGAGAAGTTCGTTTCCGGGCGCTATTTCGCTTCCTTGTCTGCTTGCGGGCGAGGTGGCGGATGAGAAATTGCAGGAATTTTGTACTAAGTTAACTAAAATTCTTGTTGAAATGTTCCCTGACAGGTGTAGGGACAGTGAATCTGTAAAGAAATTTCCTGTTTTTCTTTTCAGCCATGCCGGCAGGCAGAGTGAGACTCTCTGCGAAAAGTTGAGAAATGTGGGCTTTAATGCCACCAATATTTTAGGCGGCTGGAGAAAGATGGTTCGCATTGACCTTGAAAAGAGGGTAGAAAACGAGGAGGAAAGGGCAAAAGAGCAGAAGAGCATTGAAAAAAGCATTATAAAGACATATCATGTGGATATCTGGAGTCCTTTTATCAGGGCATTAAAGGCTTATGAACTGGTAAATGAAGGTGACAGAGTAATGGTTTGCATGTCGGGTGGCAAGGATTCCTTTGTTCTTGCAAAGCTTTTTCAGGAGCTTGCAAAGCATAAAAAGGTCAACTTTTCAGCCTGTTTTGTAGTGATGGATCCTGGATATAATCCGGAGAACAGAAAGATAATAGAATATAATGCAAGACTTTTAGGAATACCTGTTGAAATATTTGAAACGAAGATATTTGATTCTGTTGAAAATATAGAAAAAAATCCATGTTATCTGTGTGCAAGGATGCGAAGGGGCTACCTTTACAGAGCTGCTATGGAAAGAGGCTGCAATAAGATTGCCTTAGGGCATCATTTTGACGATGCGATAGAGACTGTTCTTATGGGTATGCTGTATGCAGGAAAATTTGAGACTATGATGCCAAAACTTCATAGCAGAAACTTTCCGGGTATGGAACTGATAAGACCTATGTACATGATAAGAGAAGAAGCCATAGAGGGATGGAGAGATTTCAACAGGCTCTCTTTTATACAGTGTGCCTGCAACTTTACGGACAAGATTGCGGATTTTGGCAGTCAGATGAAGAGCAGCAGGAAGGAAACGAAGGAGCTTATAAAGGAGCTTTCAAAGACAAACCCTTCGGTTGCGGCTAATCTGTTTAAGAGCATGGAAAATGTTAATCTTGAAACTATACTTGCCTATAAAGAGGCAGGAGTCAAGCATACATTTTTAGAGAAATATTAAGATGTCGGGGTTCTGAACATGATAATTCCAACTGAAATAATGCCGGATACAAAAGAACAGGCTATGATCTGGCGTTACCAGATTCAGAGAAAACTCTGGGACGAAAGGCTTGATCTTATACTTGATATAGGGGAACAGATGATGCTTTCGGGAGCAGAGGTTTCCAGAGTTGAAGATAGTGTAAACAGGCTTTGTATAGCTTATGGAGCTGACCATGCGGAGGTTCTTTCCATAACAACAAGCCTTATAGTGACTGTTTATATGAAGGAGTACGGGTCTATCACCCAGACGAGGAGAACTACTCATTTTGTTTCTGATATGAACAGGCTTGACAAGATGAATGCTCTTTCAAGGCATATCTGCGAGAAGCACCTGTCACTTGAGGAAGCAAGACGCGAGTATGATGATATTATAAAAGAAAGACCCTACAGGTTTTTGCTCAGGATTGTTTTTTATATCATAGTCGCATTTTCTTTTGCCCTGTTTTTTGGTGGAGATTTTACGGATGCGGCTGTTTCTGGCGCTATAGCGGTTGCTTTCTGCTTCTTTGACTATTTTGCAACGAGATTTGGTGTAAATAATCTCCTTTCAATCTTTATAATGTCACTTGTGGGAGGCTTTCTTGCGTCAGCCTCGGTTGAAATGGGCTTGGCTCATTCGATAAGCAAGGTTTCGATTGGTGATGTCATGATCCTGATACCGGGAATTGTGCTTACCAACTCGATGAGAGATATGTTCGGCGGAGATACGATCACCGGCGGCATCCGTTTTATTGAGGCGCTTCTTACGGCTGCCACGATAGCATTTGGTTTTACGACATCGCAGCTTATGTTCAATGAACTGATAGGGCATGCGGTTGTTTCAACAGAGAGAAACTGGCCTTTATGGTGCGGAGTGGTTACAGAGATAGTGACCGCATTCTGGGGGTCGTTTGGCTATGCTTCATTATTTAATGTCCGTGGCAACAGGATAATACCTGCAGGTGTGGGCGGTGCTTTGGCATGGGTGATCTATCTTATTGCGGCGTCCTTTGCGGCAGGTTTCCCTATACGTTTTGTCTTTGCGGCAGTAGGGGCAACTTTTTATGCTGAGATAATGGCAAGGAAGCTGAAGGCGCCGGCCACGATCTTTCTTGTATCGGCTATAATGCCTCTTGTGCCCGGAGGAAGCCTGTATGAAACCATGAGTTTTGCGGTAAGAAAAGACCTCACATCTTTTGAGACAATGGGAATAAAAACACTTGCAACAGCACTTTCTATAGCGGTAGGTATGTTGGTTACTGCATCTGTAAGAAAGGTTTTTGCAAGGGTAAAGAATAAAAAGTCCTGACAATGTCAGGACTTTTTATTGCAATTTATAGTAAGCGAAGAAAATAATTGTGGATAGAGTTTACTCTATCCAACAATAATTCTCGGCGACGTTTATCGTAAACGAAATCACTTATTTCGTTTACGATAGATTTCTAAGATCAAGTATTTCATATAACATTGTATTTATCTCAGCACCGACGAATACTATATACATGCAAAAATAAAGCCATAGGATAAAGAGCATAAGTCCTGCAAGAGAACCGTAGATAGCAGAAAGATTGGTGGAAGTTGAGTAAAAAACATAGTATATATTTGTGAAGATTACCCAGCTTATTGTTGTTATCATGGCTCCGGGAAGTTCTCTTAGAGGGTGCTTTCTGTGGTTCGGGACAAAGGTGAAGAGTGCCCAGAAAAAGAGAAAGAGCAATATTGAGGCAACCCATGTGCCGGTATGCAGTATGTTGAATATAAAGCCTAAAATGTGGCCTGTGAACAAGGTCTGAAGTTTAGTGTAGAGCATTTTGCCATATACAAGAAGTATAAGGGTTACAACAGATATAGGAATAAAAAGCAGGGTATAAATAAGAGAAATACCTCTAAGTTTAAAATATCCCCTTGTTTCCCTCATGCCATAAATACAGTTGAGCCCTGTGATAACAGACATAACGCCTCTGCTTGATGCCCAGAGCCCCATTATAATAGTAGTAAAAAGAACTCCTCCGGTAGAAGCATTCTCTATTTCTTTAAAAAGACCTATACTTCCATCGTTAAGATCCATAGGCAAAAGAGAAGTGAGGAGGTTTAACAGCTTATCACCTGTGTATACAGGCATATAGTTCATTACTGAAAAAACGGATACTACAAAGGGGAAAAATGACATGACTATAAACAGGGTAGACTGACCGGCATAGGCACCGACATCATCATCCCTGATCTTTGACAGGATTTTCTTTATGAGCTTTATGACCTTGTTCATCCTGTGTCTTCTCCTTTGTAAAGTGTATTTTACTATTTTACAGTAAACTTCAAGATAAGTAAAGCCTCGGACATTGCGAAGCGATGCCTCGCAGCCCCGGACATCGCCGAAGGCGATTATAAATGTCCGGGGTATCCTTATCCTTAAATATAAAAATAATATTAAACATAGCATAAGCGAGGAAAACGGAGTAAAAAAGAGATAAAAGGAGATAAAAGGAGAATGTTTTAGAAATTGACGGTTAAAAGTATCAATGTATGCTTGCAATAAGAAGTCAATCGAGTTAATATATGCATTGTAAGTTAGCACTCATGAAAAGCGAGTGCTAATAAAATAAATTGTATGTTAAAAGAATTTTCTATATTAAGGAGGTTTCTATCATGAAGTTAGCACCTTTAGGCGACAGAGTCGTATTAAAACAGTTAGAGGCTGAGGAAAAAACATTATCAGGTATCGTTCTTCCTGATAACGCAAAGGAAAAGCCACAGCAGGCTGAAGTTCTTGAAGTCGGACCTGGCGGAATGGTAGACGGCAAGGAAGTAAAGATGCAGGTTAAGAAGGGTGACAAGGTCATCTATTCAAAATATGCAGGAACAGATGTAAAGCTTGGTGAGGATAAGTACATCATCGTAAAGCAGAGTGATATTCTTGCGATTGTTGAAGACTAATGTTGTTTCTTGTAAGGAAGATTACGTAGACTCAGACATTGACGACAGGTGATGTTTAGGGGAACCATAGAAAATCGGAGGTATTAAAAATGGCTAAGGAATTAAAGTTTGGAGCTGACGCAAGAAAGGCTATTGAGGCCGGCGTTAATAAGCTTGCAGATACAGTTGGTGTTACACTTGGACCTAAGGGAAGAAACGTAGTACTTGATAAGTCTTACGGTGCTCCTCTTATCACAAACGATGGTGTTACCATTGCAAAGGAAATCGAACTTGAAGACGCTTATGAGAACATGGGTGCTCAGATTGTTAAGGAAGCAGCTACCAAGACAAATGATGTTGCTGGTGATGGTACAACAACAGCTACTGTTCTTGCACAGGCAATGATTAATGAAGGAATGAAGAACCTTGAAGCAGGCGCAAACCCTATCGTACTTAGAAAAGGTATGAAGAAGGCTACCGAGTGTGCTGTTGAAGCTATCAGCAAGATGAGCTCACCTGTTCAGGGTAAGGAACATATCAAGAAGATCGCTTCTATTTCAGCTGCAGATGAAGAGGTTGGTGCTCTTGTTGCAGATGCTATGGAAAAGGTAAGTAATGATGGTGTTATCACTGTAGAAGAGAGCAAGACTATGAAGACAGAGCTCGACCTTGTAGAAGGTATGCAGTTCGATCGTGGTTACCTTTCAGCTTATATGTGCACAGATACAGATAAGATGGAAGCTGTTCTTGAAAACCCATACATCCTTATCACAGATAAGAAGATCAGCAATATTCAGGATATCCTTCCACTTCTTGAGCAGATCGTACAGCAGGGTGCAAGACTTCTCATCATTGCTGAGGATGTTGAAGGTGAGGCTCTTACAACACTTGTCATCAACAAGCTTCGTGGTACCTTCAACGTAGTTGCTGTAAAGGCTCCTGGATATGGCGACAGACGTAAGGAAATGCTTCAGGATATAGCTATTCTTACAGGCGGTACTGTTATTTCAAGTGAAGTTGGTCTTGAACTTAAGGATGCCAAGGTTGAACAGCTTGGTCGTGCAAAGAGTGTTAAGGTTACAAAGGAAAATACTATCATTGTTGATGGTGAAGGCGACAAGAACGCTATCGATGCACGTGAGAACCAGATCAGAGCTCAGATCAAGGAGACAACTTCAGACTTCGATCGTGAAAAGCTTCAGGAAAGACTTGCAAAGCTTGCAGGTGGTGTAGCAGTTATCAGAGTTGGTGCAGCTACTGAGGCTGAAATGAAGGAAGCTAAGCTTCGTATGGAAGATGCTCTTGCAGCTACCAAGGCAGCTGTTGAAGAAGGTATCATCGCAGGTGGCGGCAGTGCTTACATCCACGCTATGAGCGATGTTGAAAAGCTTGCTGAAACTCTTGACGGCGACGAGAAGACAGGTGCCAAGGTTGTTCTTAAGGCTCTTCAGGCTCCACTTTTCAAGATCGCAAGCAATGCAGGTCTTGAAGGTGCAGTTATCGTAAACAAGGTTAAGGAAGAAAAGCCAGGTTTTGGTTTTGATGCTTATAATGAGGAGTATACAGATCTTGAAAAAGCTGGTATACTTGATCCTGTAAAGGTTACAAGAACCGCTCTTCAGAATGCTACAAGTGTAGCAAGTACACTTCTTACTACTGAAGCTGCTGTTGCTGATATCAAAGAAGCAACTCCTGCAGTTCCTGCAGCACCTCAGCCAGGTATGGGATATTGATCTGAAAAGCGCAGTTATAAATGATCGTAGATCCGCCCCTTTACAAGGGGCGGATCATTTCTTTGTTTGAGGATATTATGAGTATATTCGACATCATAGGTCCGGTTATGGTTGGACCTTCAAGTTCACATACTGCCGGTGCAGTAAAGATTGGATTGATAACAGCTAAACTTCTTGGCGAAAAGCCTGTATCAGCAGAGATAACCCTATCAGGTTCATTTGCAGCAACAGGAAAAGGGCATGGTACAGATAGAGCACTGGTTGCAGGACTTCTTGGTATGAGCCCTGATGATGACAGGATTCCGGAAAGCTTTGAGATAGCGAAGAAAAACTGGTTTACAGTTCATTTCAACAAGGAAACTATAAAGGAAGCACATCCAAATACTGCTCTTTTAAATGTTACAGGAGCTTCGGGAAGAATTATCAGTGTCCAGGCGTGTTCTGTGGGCGGCGGCAGAATAAGGGTAAAAAAGATAGATGGTGTTCTTGTAGATTTTTCTGCCGAAATGCCGACTCTTATTGTGAATAACCTTGATAAACCGGGATGCGTTGCCGAGATAACGGATTGCATTTCGCATGAAGGGATAAATATCGCGACTATGCAGCTTTATCGCAACAAAAGAGGCGGTGAAGCTGTTATGGTGGTGGAACTTGATGATAAGATTCCGGATGGTTTTGCTGAAAAGATTGCTTCTATGGAGGGAGTGACAAGAGTTGTATATACCGGAGGGGAATGAAGATGTACCAGACTTTAGCTGATATTGAAAAGGACTGCCTGATAAGATCCATGGATTATGCCGAGGCGATAATGACAGCCGATGCGGCGGACAGCGGCATTGATACTGCCTGTGAACGGGCAAAGATGGAAGAAATGTGGAAAGCCATGAGATCTGCGGCAGAAAACTATGATGGCAGCCTTAAAAGCCGCAGCGGACTGGTCGGCGGTGAAGGCAGAAAGATGGATGAATATGTTGCCGCCGGAAAATGTTTGGCAGGTGATTTCATGGGCAGGGTTATTTCAACTGCACTGAAACTTGGAGAATGCAATGCCTGTATGAAGAGAATAGTTGCGGCACCTACAGCCGGTGCATGCGGTGTTCTTCCTGCGATACTTGTCCCTTATTCCTGTGACACGCCTGATGCGGATATAGTTCAGGCGCTTTTTGTGGCGGCGGGCATTGGCAGTGTTATTGCAGAAAATGCTTCAATCTCCGGTGCAGAAGGAGGATGTCAGGCGGAAATCGGTTCTGCGGCGGCTATGGCGGCGGGAACTTTAGTTTATCTTAGAAACGGAACGCCTGCTCAGGTAAATGATGCTGTTGGCATTGCACTTTCAAATCTTATGGGGCTGGTATGTGATCCTGTTGCGGGGCTTGTCGAGGTTCCTTGTGTGAAACGTAATGTCATAGGAGCAATGGATGCTGTCAGCGCAGCAGAAATGGCACTTGCAGGAATCAGTCCCAAAATTCCGCCGGATCAGATAATAAGAGCCATGTGCGAGGTGGGCGAAGATATGAGCAGGAACCTTAAGGAAACCGGTGCAGGCGGACTTGCGGCTACTCCTGAAGGAATAAAGATAAAGGATTGCCTCAAATAAGGATTTTATGTAGTTACATGATTTGGACATTTAATCCTTTTATCATTGCATTTTATATTTTCAGATAGTAAAATAGTTGTGTGCTTTTGCACAAGTAATACAATATCAGAAAAGACATGGGGTGAAAGAAATGCAGGATGCGTATTGTGAAGACGGCGTAAAGGTGATGGATACCATTAAGAACAAACTTATCAGAGTCGGGCTTATTTTAGCCTGTGTAGTTTCTTTCTTTCTGGTACCGGCGATAAGTCAGATACTTATTGTTGTTCCAGTAGTACTTATTGCTGTGACAGTGTTTGTTATTCCAAGACTTAATGCAGAGTATGAGTACATTTATGCCGATGGTCAGATTGATTTTGACAAGATAAGCGGAAATGCCGGAAGGAAGACCAAGCTTCGTATTGATCTTGACAACTGTGAGGTTGTAGCTCCGGTAGACAGCGATGCGATCAGGGCTTATGACCATAACCAGAATATTGTTGTAAATGATTTTTCTTCTCTTTCGGGCGATATGTCAAAAGTGTATGCTGCTATCTGCAGTAAGGATGGCAACATGATGAAGGTACTCTTTGAACCATCAGAGAAGATGGTAAAGCTTATGAAAATGAAGGCACCTTCAAAAGTGAAAACAGACGCATATTAAGGACTAGCCGACCATGATCAAACGCTCTTGCGTTGGTCGGCAGAGTATATATCGGACTTTGTCCGATAATACAATAAAAGAAACGGATCATTTATATTGGTCCGTTTTTTTGATATACAGTCTGCACATTTATGTTCATTGCGGCAGTCAGTGTTCAATCCTTGCCTCTTTAGCGCATCTGTTGCGGATATCGTGACAAACGGATATGAAGGTGTTGAGGGCTTCATTCTCTGTCCTGTCTCTTAAGTAAGAAAATCCAATCTCACGTTTTCTGATCGTTTTCTTCATTTTTATTTCAACCAGATTGCCCTGTGCAAGGTCTTCCTTTACGAATTCTTTTATGACGCAGGCAATGCCGAGACCGGTTTTTGCAAATTCTATAAGAAGATCCATATTTGAAACTTCAAGTATGTGACCGCTCATAACCTGTTCTGTAAGCAATTCATTTTCACGCATATATTCATCTATATGATGCCTTGAAATGTTTTCCTGATCAAGAAGCATTATATTTGCAAATTCAAACGGTTTTTCTTTTGCTTCAGGGAATCTCTTTACGAGATTGGCAAGATAGGAAGGTGTGGCAACGAAAATATCATCTATAGTGCCGAGAGAATCGAATTCGTAGGATTCAAGACGGCTTGGTTGTCCGATAAGACCTATATCCACCTTTCTTGACGAAAGAAGGGCAAGTGTCTGGTAGGTGGACTGACAGCTTATTGTAATGCGGATATGAGGGTATTTTTCTGCAAACTCCTTAAGATAAGGAAGGAGTACATAACGGCAGAGAGTGGTTGAAACACCAATACGGATGTGACCTATTCCAAGCTCGTTGTTGTGAAGGATAGTATCTTCAGCACGTTTAAGGTGCATGAAAGCTGCGTTGGTCTGCTCATAGAGAATTCGACCTTCATCGGTAAGAGTGACACCTCTTGAACTTCTGTCAAAAAGTCTTGTATCAAGATTTTCTTCCAGTCTTGTGATAGCCTTGCTTATGGCAGGTTGGCTTATGTAAAGGTCTTTGGCGGCGTGTGAGATATTCCCCGATTCTGCTACTGCATTGAAAATGTGGTAAAGCGGCAGGTTTTGTTCCATTAAATCACTCATAAAATAACTCCTCGTAATGACTGACATATTTAATATGTATTTCTATTATAATATCATTATTGTTATAATGCAATTAAGAATCATAAAGAAGAATTATTAGTGGTATCGTAAACGAAATAAGTGATTTTGTTTACGATAAACGTCGCCGAGGATTATTGTTGGATAGAGAAAACTCTATCCGCAATTATTTTCTTCGCTTACTATAAAATAGGGAATATATGTAGAATGCAGCATCAGGCAGGATAGATGCTGCAATAAATTAAAAGGGGATGTTACTATGGGTATGACAATGACTCAAAAGATTCTTGCAGCGCATGCGGGACTTCCTTCGGTAAAAGCAGGAGATCTCATAGAAGCAAAGCTTGATCTGGTTCTTGGAAATGATGTTACCGCACCGGTTGCCATAAAGGAACTTAGAAAATTCAAGGATAACAAGGTTTTCGATAAGGATAAGATCGCGCTTGTGCCGGATCATTTCACACCAAACAAGGATATCAAAAGTGCAGAAAACTGTAAGTGCATGAGGGAATATGCCATTAAAAACGGTATTACCAATTATTTTGAAATAGGTGAAATGGGGATAGAGCATGCCTTACTTCCGGAAAAAGGCCTTGTTACGGCAGGTGACGCTGTTATAGGTGCAGATTCTCATACCTGTACCTATGGTGCACTCGGAGCATTTTCAACAGGTGTCGGCAGTACAGATATGGCAGCCGGGATGGTGACCGGCAAGGCATGGTTCAAGGTTCCTTCTGCGATAAAGTTTAATCTTCATGGCAAATTAAACAAGTGGGTTTCGGGCAAGGACCTTATCCTCCATATCATAGGAATGATAGGAGTTGACGGAGTTCTTTATAAGTCCATGGAATTTGCAGGAGACGGTGTTGCAGACCTTTCTATGGATGACAGATTTACAATTGCCAATATGGCGATCGAGGCAGGTGGAAAGAACGGTATTTTTCCTGTGGATGAGAAAACTCTTGATTATATCGGAGCACACAGTAAAAAGCAGTACCATATTTTTGAAGCTGATATAGATGCTGAGTATGAAAAAGTGATAGACATAGACCTTTCACAGATAAAGAGTACAGTTGCCTTTCCTCATCTTCCTGAAAATACCAGAACGATTGATGAGTGCGGTGAAGTAAAGATCGATCAGGTTGTTATCGGCTCATGTACAAACGGTAGGATCGGAGATATAAGAGAAGCCGCAAAGGTGTTAAAGGGAAGACATGTAGCAAGAGGTGTAAGAGCTATAGTTATTCCTGCCACTCAAGAAGTGTATATGACAGCCCTCAAAGAAGGACTTATAACTGATTTTATAGAAGCAGGCTGTATTGTAAGCACTCCAACCTGTGGTCCATGTCTCGGAGGTCACATGGGTGTGCTTGCTTCCGGTGAACGTGCGGTTTCTACGACAAACAGAAATTTTGTAGGCAGAATGGGTGCAGTAGACAGCGAAGTATATCTTGCCAGTCCTGCTGTGGCAGCAGCAAGTGCTGTTACAGGAAAGATCTCTGGACCTTGTGAACTTGGAATTTAAGGGGAGGAAGCTTTTATGAACGTAAGCGGAAAAGTACATAAATACGGTAATGACGTGGATACAGATGTTATAATACCGGCAAGATACCTTAATACTTCTGATCCTGCGGAGCTTGCAGCAAAATGTTTGATAGACCTTGACCCTGAATTTGTGAACAAGGTTCATGAGGGAGATATAATAGTTGCAGGAGATAACTTTGGATGCGGTTCTTCAAGAGAACACGCCCCTATCGCAATAAAAGCAAGTGGTATTTCCTGTGTTGTGGCAAAGACATTTGCAAGGATTTTCTATAGAAATTCTATCAATATCGGGCTTCCCATCATTGAATGTCCTGAGGCATGCGATGCGATAGAAAACGGAGACGAGGTTGAAATAGACTTTGACTCAGGTATGATTACTGACAAGACGAGCGGAAAAACCTTTAAAGGGCAGGCATTTCCACCATTTATCCAGAACATTATCAAAGACGGCGGACTTATAGGCTACATAAACGCAAAGTAAATAATGATTTCAGGGGCATCCGGTTGAAATATACCGGGTGTTCTTTTATGTTCGGAAATAAGGTTGAATTTTTACTGATACTTATATTTATATAAAACTTATAATTTTTGATAGACATAATTATTGTCTAAAAATATTAAGAAATGGAGAAGGAAATGAGTAAGAAACTAAAAAAGGGAATTGCTCTTGCTGCCGCTGCAATGATTGCAGGCACAAGCGTATTTTCTGGTTGATTTCGAAAAGGCTGGGAAAGCAGCAATAACGGAGAGGCAGAGCTTTGCACATAATATCTATAAAAGCATGAAGGGATTTTAAGACAGATGAAGATAAGAAATGTAAAGTGGAGGATATGTTTTGTAATTGCCGGGATAGTGTTGGTCTTTCTTTTACTTTGGAAATTGAATAGCAAAGAGAAATGCTTGTTTGCGGTAGATGATTTTAAATTAGAAATGTCAGACAGACAGTATAATGGATTAGTGCAGTACATAGATGCTATTGAGAAAAATAAGCCTATAGATATATTAGTTGAAGCTGGTAGCAAAAATAGACATGTAAATATGTCTATATGGGAATTTCTCAAGTGGCTTGATAGAGATTATGATACTAAGGATGAAAAATTTAAATCTCACATCGAAAGCGTTGCGTCTTGCGATATGAACAGTGATGGAATATATGAGACTGTTTTAAAGATTTATAATTTTTTTGGTGGATATCTAATTCTTGAAAAAGATGGTGATAAGATAAGAGCATGCTATAAGGAATATAGAGGATTTACGCCTTTATGTGAAAATGGTATTTTTTGTGAGTCGGGAGGAGCCTTAGATAATACATGGAGACAGATGAATCCAACAGATTCTAATTTTACTTCAAAGATACTATGTGAGAGTGTTTCAAATTTAAATGAAATAACATATTATATTAGCGGAAAAGCAGTAAGCAGTGAGAAATACTTTAAGTACCAGAACGAACTGAGAAAGAATGAGGTGAAATTTTATGCGGTAAAAAATAACTGACCGTAAAACAATTTCATTGGATATGTAATATTTGCCTTAAGAAGGCTGGCAGAGTAATCTGCCAGCCTTCTTGACTTCAGTAAGCTTTTATTGCCCAACGGAATTTGGTGGAATGAGCGCGTGGGTTTTTGTAACATTCTTCTTTTGAAGGACGGATGCAGTCTTTTGAAACACTGCTGTAAATACCTGCCTTTTCAAATGACTTGAATGATTTTTTTACAAGTCTGTCTTCTCCGGAATGGAAGGTTAAAATGGCAGCTTTTCCGCCCGGCACAAGGATATTTGGCAGTTTTTCAAGGAATGAGTATAGAACCTCAAATTCCTGATTTACGTCTATCCTTAGTGCCTGAAAGACTCTCATGCATGACTTTTTACAGGTTTCCTTAAGTTCATCGGCTGAAAGCCTCTTACTTTGCCTTGAATTTCTAACTGCTGTCTCAATGAGTTCGCATAAGGCAGTAGTTGTGTCTATCTTTTCACCTTTTTTTATAGCCTTAAAGACTGCATCAGCTATTTCTGTCGCATAAGGTTCATCTGAATTTTCAATTAACATTCCTTCAAATTCGTCTTTGGAAAGACTTGCAAGTCTTTCCGCAGCTGATTCGCCCTTATCAGGGTTGAAACGAAGATCAAGAGGACCATCTGTCTTCCATGAAAAACCTCTTTCGGGGTTATCAATCTGCATTGAGGAAACGCCGAGGTCTGCGAGTACAAAGTCAAAAGGACCATATTTTTCTGATATCTTATCTATATTTACAAAATTATCAGGAACAGGAGTCCATATATCTTCGCCATATCCCTTAAGACGCATTCTTTCTGTGGTCTTTACTATCTCAATAGGGTCGTAGTCGATAGAATAGAGGTGCCCCGTTCCCTTAAGCTCGTCGAGCATTTTCGAGCTGTGTCCGCCGTAGCCAAGTGTACAGTCAAGACCTTTCTGCCCCGGTCCTATCTTTAAAAAGTCGAGGATCTCGCCTACCATGATAGGAATGTGCATGCCGGCAGGTGTGTTTCCCTTTTCTATGATGTGTTCGATCTCATCAGCATATTTATCAGGGTGAAGCTCCTTGTACTTTTCTTCAAACTTCTTTGGGTATTTGCCGCTGTAATGCTTGCGGCGTCTGTGTTCTGGTTTGTTTGATGTATCTGGCATATAATCTCCTTGATCATAATATTTGCGTTCCGCTTATCACGTATTCTTTTAGTTTTCGCATCTGTTATCATGTTATCATTGTATCCCGGATGTGGCAAGGGGGTCGGGGATACTTGTCTTAAGGCGGACAAGGACAGCGGTTCCTGCATCTTTTCTGCTTGTATAGGAAAGACCGTAATCATCGCCATACACAAGCTGGATGCGGTGATGAACATTTGATACCCCGTAGCCGTTTTGTTTAAGGTTAAGTATGTTGTGGCAGATATCTCTTTCTATTCCGCATCCATTATCCATAACCTTAAAATAAAGATTATCCTCTTTCTTGTAGGCTTCGATGGTTAAAATGCCCCTGCCGGGAGTCTGCTTGTGCATAAGTCCGTGAAGAATACAGTTTTCAACAAGCGGCTGGAGTATGAGATTCGGGATAGGAATATCATACAGACTTTTGTCTATATTTTCCACATATTCAAACAGATCAGAGTGCATGATCTTTTGTATGCTGATATATGATGTTATATTGCTCATTTCACCCCTTACAGTCGTGAAGCTGTTTCCTTTGTTCAAAGTTGTGCGATAGAAGGTTGAAAGGTATTGAGCCATTTCACTTATTGAATCCTCACCGCATAATATTGCTTTGCTGTTTATGACTGAAAGGCTGTTGTAAAGAAAGTGCGGGTTTATCTGAGCCTGCAGGGCACGCAGTTCATAGTCTTTTTTAGCCAGTTTGTTTACAAGCACCTCATTTATGAGATACTGCAGTTTTTTTACCATGTGTTGAAATGAAATGATAAGCTGACCTATTTCATCTCTGGAATCTGTGTGTACAAGTATCGTGAGGTTATTATTCTCGATTTCTTTCATGTTTAGTGCCAGAGCATGGATAGGTTTTGTTATCTTATCTGAAAAAAGTATACTTGTAGCAGTTATGAGTAAAAACGTAAACATCATTATTACAAGTGCAGCAGAAAGGTTTTTTAAAAGATGACTGTATGAAAAAGGCTTATAAAGAAGCACTGTCCATCTGGCGGAGGAGAGAGTCATACTGCTCAATATATAAGAAGACTGGAAAAGTGGCTTATTTATTTCGGAAAGCGACTTTATATCAAGACTTTGCACGTTGGGCAGAGCGTAAGTCTCATAACTCCAGACAGGAGTGCTGTCTGGAGCAGAATAGATGCGAAAGCCATAGGGGGTGTCGTAAATAGTGCTTAGAGCAGAGGTGAGTCCGCTGGTGTCTATAGTCATGCATATTACCGGGGCATCATGTGTATGAGAATAGTATTGTTCGCACACAAGATAAAGTCTTTTCTTGTCAGGAGAAAAGTAAAACTTTGGAACAGTGTCAAAATAGCCGGCAATCTTATACCAGTCAGATTTTTTGATCTCATCGAAAGATTTCACATAGGAGCCATGCGGATAAAGGTTGTTGCTGCAGTATATCGTTATGGAAAGTATACTTCTGTTGGTGCCGCGTATTGTGTCTATGGCGGGATCTATAACATTTTTATATGCGGCGTACATATCGTAATTATTTTCGTATCTGGCAGAGAGAGCAGCACGCAGACTGTCATTCCAGTTTAAGATGTACATTGCATCAAGATATGAACTAAACTCGTTATCCAGACTTTCTGCGGCTTTCTTGAGTCGTATATCTCTTATATATTTGCTTATGCTTATTCCCTTTACCTGTGAAAAAATATCACTGAGGTATTTGGGACTCAAAAATACCTGGTCTGCAAGACTCTGGAGATTAAGATCTTCTGAGTAATGTTCGCATATATATTGATTGATCACCTGCACAGGATAATTTGCCGAGTCTTTTTCAAAAGAAAAACGTTTTTCAACCTGTTCCAGGTAAAGAGATACAAAATCCCTTAATCGTTCATAGTCAGCCGCCTGATAGATCACCTCGGCAGCTTTCTCGAAATCAGCGTTTGTTTTTTCCGGAAGAACGTCTATCAAGTCTTTTAAAAGAGTAGTGAAGATATACCGGATATAAATATGTGAGGCTTTTGCACTGCCTGAATATTTGTTGAGTATAATTTCAGTATTTTCTCTAAGGCGTTCTGCGTCTTTATTACGGATGGCATTTTTTATATCTGAAAGAAGTTCGGAGTCTTCGGCACCGGAATCTTCTGAGTGTTCCTTCTTTCTGTTATCTTCTTTGTGGAAAAAACTATCCTCTATATATGATTCATATTCAGTAAAATCCTTTTTTCTCTGTGTGACTCTGAGAAGGGCGTTTTGGACTGATGTGTCAAATTCTTTTGGATTGACGGGCTTTAAAATGTAATTAACAGCATTGACAGAAAGAGCTTCTTTAGCACATTTAAAATCATCATATCCGCTGAAAAATAAAATCTCTATCGAAGGGGAGATCATCCTTGCCCGTCTGCTTAATTCTATACCGTTCATATAGGGCATCTGAATGTCTGTTATAAGGATATCAACTTTTCGTGAATTTATTATATCAATGGCATCGTGCCCGTTGGTGGCACGAAAGATGCTAAGCTGGGTTTTTAATCTGTTAAGCAGATGGAAGATAACATCCACTTCATCTTTTTGGACAGGAATACCGGAAAAAGTCATATAAAACCGGAAAACGTTTTATTTACCGTAAAGCCTTCCGAGGCTATACTATAATTACAGTAAACGAAAAAAAGTTTACGATAAATGTGCTTTTGCGAAGCGAAAGCGCCAAGTATCAGCGCAGCTGATACAGAAAATTATAATTAAACTTTTGCGAAGCGAAAGCGCCAA
>CADBPM010000055.1 GCA_902796595.1 uncultured Lachnospiraceae bacterium
ATAATAACAATAATAATGATAGTAAAGTGGAAGAGTACTGTGCTATGTGCCACAGACCGGAGAGTGTAGCAGGAAAAATGATAAAGCTTGCTCCTAATGTACCTGTTTGTCCTGAATGTATGCAGAAGGCACTTGATATGATTCAGAATTCTCCTCTTGGAGGAGGCTTTCCAAATCCATACACAGGTTTTATGCCTGATTTTACAAATAATAAGCAGGCAGTTAAAAGCGAAAATGTAAGTACGGAAGAGGCAGAGCCAAAGGAAGAGGAAGAAAAAGAAGAAACAGATAACAAAGTAAACAGAGGAAATCCCTTCACACCTTTTGGCTGGATGCAGGATTTTCTTCAGCCGGGCGGTGGCGTAAGGCAGCCAAAGAAAAAGCATAAAAAGAAGCCGAAGCTTGATTTCAACAATCTTCCTGCACCTCATCTTATCAAAGGTATGCTTGATGAGTATGTTGTCGGACAGGAACATGCTAAAAAAGAGATTGCAGTGGCGGTCTACAACCACTATAAGCGTCTCAAGGCAATGAAAGAGGACGACATAAATATAGAGAAGTCAAATATGCTTATGATAGGACCTACAGGAAGTGGTAAAACGTACCTTGTAAGGACTCTTGCAAGGTTGCTGCAGGTGCCTTTGGCTATCACCGATGCAACAACGCTCACAGAGGCAGGCTACATTGGCGATGATGTTGAAAGTGTTTTGAGCAAACTTCTTGTAGAGGCAGATAACGATGTTGAGGCAGCAGAGACCGGCATTGTATTTATAGATGAAATAGATAAGATAGCAAAGAAACGTAACACAAACAGCAGAGATGTAAGCGGAGAGGCTGTACAGCAGGGCTTGCTCAAGCTTCTTGAGGGTTCTGAGGTTGAAATACCGGTAGGTGCAAGCAGCAAAAATGCCATGGTGCCTATGACAACTATCAATACAGCCAATATTCTTTTTATATGCGGCGGCGCATTTCCGGACCTTGAAAATATCATAAAAAAGAGACTTAATAAGCAGTCTTCAATAGGCTTTCAGGCAGACCTTAAAGATAAATACGATAACGATCCACATATCTTAAGCAAGGTTGCCACAGAGGATCTTCGTGAATACGGTATGATACCTGAATTTTTAGGTAGACTTCCGGTTATCTTCTCTCTTGACGGACTTTCGGAAGAAATGCTCATGCAGATCCTTTCAGAACCTAAGAATGCTATTTTAAAGCAGTATAAAAAGTTGCTTGAATTAGACGAGGTTGATCTTGAATTTGACGATGAAGCAAAGCGAGAGATAGCAAAGAAGGCACTTGAAAAGAAGACAGGCGCGAGAGCCTTAAGAGCTATAATAGAAGAGTTCATGTTAGATATCATGTACGAAATACCTAAGGATGATAACATAGGAAAAGTTACCATTACGGGTGACTACGTGAAGAGAAAAGGCTCGCCGATCATCGAAATGAGGACAGGTCCGCATAACAGACACTTGATAGAAGAAAAAAATTCTGAAGCGATTGAGAGCGCAGACAATTTAGGTTGAAATGTTTGTACTTGAATATTTTTCTTGCATATAGGCAACTGCTATGCTATAATAAAAAAGCTGTCTTAGTGTACCTTGTTATGTAAGGTTACCGTCAGCGTGAAGGCAAATTAAACCCGGTTGGCAAAATCCAATCAAAACAGAACAGGAAGGTGTATCATGAGGGAAGGAATCCATCCAGATTATTATGAATGTAAAGTTACCTGCAACTGCGGTAATTCATTCGTTACACGCTCAACAAAGAAGGAAATGCACGTAGATGTATGCTCAAAGTGCCATCCATTCTACACAGGTCAGCAGAAGGTTGCTTCTGCACGTGGAGCTATTGATAAGTTCAACAGGAAGTACGGCCTTAATAAAGACTGATATACTGACGGTTGTTGCAGGCTGGGAGTTTCTCAGCCTGCTTTTTTACTTTATGGAAATTGTTTGATTTTTAGTGCTTAGAAAAGCATATTGATGTAACTACGCTCGGCACGGGAGTTCCGCAGGAGGAACTCTGTTTTATTATCGGGGGGAAAATTTTGTATGAAATACTCAGGTATAGGCGGACAGGCGGTCATGGAGGGCGTAATGATGCGCAACGGCAACAAATATGCGGTTGCAGTAAGACGGCCTGATCGTGAGATTGAGGTTAAAACAGCTGAGATCAACAGCATTTCAGATAAACATAAATTCTTTAAACTTCCTTTTGTAAGAGGAGTAGTTAATTTTATAGAATCCCTTTATTTAGGAATGAAGGCACTTACATTCTCTTCTTCTTTTTATGATGAAGAGGACAGGATGAGGCATGATAAAGACGAAAAAAAGGAAAACAAAGAGGCTATTTTTACAGTTATTCTTTCAATAATACTTGCCATTGTTCTTTTTATGGTCATTCCATTTGCACTTTCGGGACTTTTTGCAGGTATGGTCAAGTCGGAAATCGGACTTACCGCAATCGAGGGTCTTATCAGGATAGCTGTCCTTATAGCGTACATGGTGATCATTTCCAACGTAAGAGATATTCATAGAGTATATATGTACCATGGAGCTGAACATAAATGCATAAATTGTATTGAAAATGGACTGCCTCTTACCATTCCGAACGTAAGAAAGCAGACAAGGCGACATAAAAGGTGTGGAACAAGTTTCCTGCTGTATGTTGTTTTATTGTCCATTGTATTATTCATGTTCATAAGAACTGACAATATTGTCCTGAGACTTTTGTTAAGGATCATCCTTGTACCGGTTATTGCCAGCATAGTTTATGAGTTTATCAGAATAGCGGGAAGATATGATAATATTTTTGTGAAAATACTTGCAGAACCGGGGCTTATGCTTCAGGGACTTACTACCAGAGAGCCGGATGACTCAATGATTCAGGTTGGCATTGAAAGTGTAGAGGCTGTATTTGATTGGCAGGTTTTCATAGCAGATTTTGTAAAGAACGGCAATAAAGAGAAAGCAGAGGTAGCCAAAGTCTTTACACCTGATAAGAGCGCAGAAGTAAAGGGTGATTTAGATAAGAGATCAGGAAAAGAAGAAGCTGATATTGGCGATGTTGCTGTGGAAGCATTGTCAGAAGTAAAGATTGAAGCAAGGGCAGAGGCTCCTGCAAAAGAGAATGCAGCAAACGAGGAAGCAAAGCCTGTGAAGGTAACAGAAGCGGCAGAGAGTGTTCCTCTTATAAAGCGCAGACAGGCTGCTTCACCGGAAGCGGCGGCTGCTGCAAGGAGAAAGGCAGTAGCATCCCGCGTGAGACCGGTGAGAACCCTTAAAGAAGAAAATAAGCTTGAGGACAAGGTGCCTGTTAAAGATGAAGATGATGAGATTTTAAGTGCACTTGACAGGTTCTTTAACAATGAAAGAGCTGAGGAGAATGCACGTAAGGCGCGTGAAGACAGAAGCGGAAAGCTAAGGTGATCATGGGATTTTTGCGTGATTTGGTAAATAAGGGCACAGAGATTCTTAAAAACGCAGATGATGAGGATGCTAAGCTTGATGCCTTTCTTATCCTTCAGTATATTACAGGAATGAACAGGACCTCCTATTATCTTCATTGTGATGAGGAGGAATTCGTTTCGAAGGGATATGAAAAAGAATTTCTTATAACAGAATATTATAAGTTAATAGAAAGACGAGCAAGTCATGTTCCTCTTGCCTATATTTTCGGCTATCAGGATTTTTGTGGACTGACTTTCAAGGTGAATGAAAATGTGCTCATACCTGAACAGGACACAGAATCGCTGGTGGAGGAAGTGTTAAAAGTCGTGGATGGAAAGAGCGTGTTTGACCTTTGCACAGGTTCAGGCTGCATAGCTATATCTATTGCAAAGCTTGGCAAGCCCTCATCTGTGAGCGCCAGTGACATTTCAACAAAGGCGCTTGCTATCGCACGGGAAAACGCCGACAGGCTTGGGGCAGCAGTTACATTTTATGAGAGCGATCTTTTTAGCAGTATAGAAGGAAAGTTCGATGTGATCGTGTCTAACCCACCTTACATCAAGACAGATGTGATAAAGGGACTTGCTCCGGAGGTAAGGGACCATGAACCCCTGCTTGCTCTTGACGGTGACGCTGACGGGCTTTCTTTTTACAGAAAGATAAGTAAGGAAGCAAAAGAGCATTTAAACAAAAAAGGAAGGATTTATTATGAGATCGGATATGATGAGGGAGCGCAGGTTTCAGAAATATTAGCTGACAATGGATTTCAGGATATTAAGGTGATGCAGGATCTTGCGGGACTTGACAGGATAGTTGCCGGAAGAATGCTTTAATGGAGGAATGAAATGTTTGAAAATATAGAAGGACTTGCGGGACGTTATCAGGAGATAATGGATGAACTTGCAAGTGGACAAACTGATGCAGGACGTTATACTGATCTTATGAAGGAGCAGGCGGAGCTTGGACCTGTGGTTTCCAAATATAAGGAATACAAGGACAACGAGACTCAGATAGCAAATTGTCTTGAAATGATAGAAGAAGAGTCTGACCCTGAAATGAAGGAACTTGCAAGGGAAGAACTTGCCGAGGCAAAGAGGATGCAGCCTGTTTTCGAGGATGAGATAAGAAGACTTCTTCTGCCAAAGGACCCGAATGATGAGAAGAATATAATCATAGAGATAAGAGGCGGTGCCGGCGGCGACGAGGCAGCGCTT
Organism: uncultured Lachnospiraceae bacterium; assembly: GCA_902796595.1. Classification (GTDB taxonomy): domain Bacteria; phylum Bacillota; class Clostridia; order Lachnospirales; family Lachnospiraceae; genus Catonella. The sequence continues at coordinate 4,670 of CADBPM010000055.1, forward strand.
TTTGCGGCGGATCTTTTCCGCATGTATACAAGGTATGCGGAGAGAGCCGGATATAAGATTGATATGATGAATTCAAATGAAAACGGGCTTGGCGGGTTCAAGGAAGTTACCTTTATGGTAATTGGACGCGGAGCTTACTCCAGGTTGAAATATGAAGGCGGTGTACACAGAGTCCAGCGTATACCGCTTACAGAGTCCGGCGGCAGGATCCACACATCAACTGCGACGGTTGCCATTATGCCGGAAGTTGAAGAAGTGGAAGTTTCCATAGATATGAACGATGTGAAATTCGATGTTTTCAGAGCATCCGGAAATGGCGGTCAGTGCGTTAATACCACCGATTCGGCTGTCAGACTTACTCATATTCCTACCGGCATAGTGATCTCTTGTCAGGATGAAAAGTCTCAGTTAAAGAATAAGGATAAGGCATTAAAGATACTTCGTGCCATGCTTTATGAGCTTGAAAGAGAAAGAGCCCATGATGCGGAGGATGAGAAAAGAAGAAGCCAGGTCGGCACAGGAGACAGATCAGAAAAGATCCGTACCTATAACTTTCCGCAGGGAAGGGTGACAGACCATAGGATCAAATATACGTCACATAACATAGATGCGATAATGAATGGCGAGTTAGATGAGTTAATAGACAATCTGATCGAGGCAGACCAGACAGCTAAGCTCGCTAAGATGGATGAAGAGGTCTAAAGTGAGAAAATTTAAAACTATAGTTTTTGATATGGACGGGACACTTATCGATTCCAGCGAGGGTGTTACCAAATGTGTTAATCACGCATTAAAGCATTTCAACAAGGAGGTAGAGGATATCACCAAGCTGAATTGCTGTATAGGACCTCCTCTTATATATAGTTTTACCACTTTCTTTGGAATGACAGAGGAAGAGGCAAAGGAGGGTATAAGGCTCTACAGGGAGCGTTATGAGCCTGTTGGCGTATTTGAGTGTAAATTGTTTGACGGCGTTGAAAACTGCCTTAAAGAGCTTCACAGACGCGGCTATCGCATTACTCTTGGCTCATCAAAGCCGGAGGAAATGTGCAAGAAGATATTAGACCATTTCAACCTTACAGGCTATTTTGATGAGGTCGCAGGGGCTACAAAGGATGGCAGGATAGACACCAAGGAAGAGGTTCTTCGAGAGCTTATCAGAAGAGAAGGTGGAAATGTTTCTGATATGGTTCTTATTGGAGACACAATCTACGATGTCGAGGGAGCTGCCAGCGTGGGGATGGATACTATAGCTGTAAGCTTCGGATTTGGCAAGATGGATGAAATGAAAAAAGCAGGAATACTTGCCTCCTGTGATTCTTTTGATGAACTTCCGGAAATAATTAAAGGGCTTGAAAGCTGATAAACAGGCCCTTTTGATGACTTTTGAAAATTTTTTTTGAAAAAAGTTAAAAAAAGGCTTGCAATTTCTTTCAAACCGGTGTATAATATCAATCGTTGTCGATGGGCTATCGCCAAGCGGTAAGGCAACGGACTCTGACTCCGTCATTTCGAAGGTTCGAATCCTTCTAGCCCAGTAGTTGAAAGCACTTCCGCGTGAAGTGCTTTTTTCATATCTAAATGTTTTTATCTGGAGGTATTATGGCTAAGAATATCATGACCGCTGAAGGTCTTAAAAAGCTTGAGGATGAGCTTGCTTTCCTTAAGGTTACACGTCGTGCAGAGATTGCTCAGAAGATTAAAGAGGCCCGTGAACAGGGAGATCTTTCCGAGAATGCAGAATATGATGCAGCTAAGGAAGAACAGCGCCATATAGAGGATAGAATAGCTGAGATCGACAAGATTTTAAAGACAGCTGAAGTTGTTACAGATGACCAGAAAGAAGAGGGTATTGTAAACCTGGGCTCTTTTGTCAAAGTTCATGATGTAGAATTTGACGAGGATATAGAATATAAGATAGTTGGTGTTACAGAAGTCAACAGCCTTCAGAATCTTATCAGCAATGAATCACCGGTAGGCAAGGCTTTTCTTGGTCATAAGGCAGGAGATACAGTTTACGTAGAGACTCCGGCAGGTGTTTCAGAATATAAGATCCTTCAGGTTACAAACGCACAGTAATGTGTAGTATTAAAAGACTGGCCGGACATGTTTTATCACTTTTACGATGGTCGGCAGAGTGCCATATCAAACAAAGTTTGATACGACAATAGCTGATGGTGTTTTTGACTCGGCAACGCAATATATATAAAGGATAGTTAAAATGGCAGAGGGAAATAATAAGAATAATTCAAATAATAAGCAGCCTGATACAAACGAGCAGATCGAGATCCGTAAGCAGAAGCTTGCAGATCTTCAGGCAGCAGGCAAGGATCCGTATCAGATCACAAAATACAATGTATCAAGTCATGCGGTTGAAATAAAAGATAATTACGAAGATTATGAAGATAAGACAGTTACTATAGCTGGACGTATGATGTTCAAGCGCGTTATGGGTAAGGCAAGTTTCTGCAATATAAGTGATCGTACAGGCAATATACAGGCGTATGTCGCAAGAGATGAGATAGGAGAGGAATCCTATGGTGATTTCAGACATATGATCGATGTCGGTGATATTGTCGGTGTGAAGGGATATGTATTCAAGACAAAGACAGGTGAGATATCTGTTCATGCTACAGAGTTTACCCTTCTTTCAAAGAGTCTCAGACCTTTACCTGAGAAGTATCATGGACTTACTGATACAGAGATCAGATATCGCCGCAGATATCTTGACCTTATCATGAATCAGGATGTGAGAACTACATTCGAGAAGCGCAGCCAGGTTATCCGCGAGATAAGGAATTTCCTTGCACAGCGTGATTTCATGGAAGTAGAGACTCCTATGCTTGTTGAAAATGCAGGCGGTGCGGCTGCAAGACCATTTTTAACACACTATAATGCACTTGATGAAGAAAGAAAGTTGCGTATTTCTCTTGAGCTTTACCTTAAGAGACTTATCGTAGGCGGTCTTGAAAGAGTATTTGAAATCGGCAGAGTATTCAGAAATGAGGGTGTTGATACAAAGCACAATCCTGAATTCACTCTTATGGAACTTTATCAGGCATACACAGATTATAATGGTATGATGGAGCTTACAGAAAGCATGTTCCGTTATGTTGCTGAGAAGGTTACAGGTTCTACCATGCTTACCTACGGCGACCATGAGATAGACCTTGGCAAGCCTTTCAGAAGACTTACAATGATCGATGCAGTAAATGAGTATGCAGGTGTAGATTTCAACGCTATAGCCACAGATGAAGAAGCTAAGGCAATTGCGAAGGAAAAGGGAGTTGAATTCGAAGACCGTCACAAGAAGGGTGATATCCTTAATCTTTTCTTTGACGAGTTCTGCGAGGATAAGATGATTCAGCCTACATTTATCATGGATCATCCTATCGAGATATCACCTCTTACAAAGAAGAAGCCAAGCGACCCTAATTATGTTGAGCGTTTCGAGCTTTATATAAATGGCTGGGAGATGTGCAACGCATACTCCGAGTTGAATGACCCTATCGATCAGCGTGAGCGTTTTGCCGAGCAGGATAAGCTTGCGGCAGCAGGTGATGAAGAAGCCAACCATACAGATGAAGATTTCCTTATGGCACTTGAGTATGGTATGCCACCTACGGGCGGTATCGGTTATGGTATCGACAGACTTTGCATGCTTATGTGCAACCAGCCGGGTATCAGAGATGTCCTTCTGTTCCCGAC
>CADBPM010000056.1 GCA_902796595.1 uncultured Lachnospiraceae bacterium
TAGTGCTCTTGCTTCGCAAAAGCACTATAATCACCTTCATTAAGTATTTCCTGCGGTATATATCTGCCATTTTCAAGGATATAACTTATCTTACCCATAGTATCCCTATCAAAAAAAGATTCAAAAGTCCCAGTCATTTTCTGAACCTGACCCTCCTTTGATAAAGGTAAAAAACCTACAAGGTCTCTGCCTTCTGCCATTCGCTCCGCTTTCTTTATCATGGCAAGATATGCCGGCACAAAAAGCTCTATCTTTGCATCCTTAAGGAATTTTTCTGCAAGTCCCTCATATATACCTATCCCCTCATGATCAAGGTCTCCAAAGTAAAATAATCTGTTTTTACTGTCTGTCATGTAAGGCTCAACCGCCATCCTGTAGTCCATAAAAGACCTTAAGATACCCTTGCCCGCTCCATAGATCAAAGTATCGAATTCCATTCCAAGGATTTCATTGTTCCCACAGGTTGAAATGTACCGCCTCATGCCATAAAACGGGTCCTTATTTTCAAGAATAAGTATATTTTGAGGAACCCTACGTGACCTTGTATAATAAGCCAAAGGTTCAGAAGTCTCATAAAGGCACAGAGCTTCTTTCTTAATTCCGCAATGCTTCAAAAGAGTTCTGCCACCACCCTGCAAAAGAAACTTTTCCCTTTGCCATATCTCAAAACTTCTTTCATTTGCGGAAACCAGACTCAAATGATTATCTCCACTATGACAAGAGAAAAAATCATTTAATTGCAAAACTTCTCTTCTCTCCTTCTCGTACTGGGCTAAGTGCGAAAGGTAGTAGTCAGTTTTTATCGGCGGCAAGATCCTAAATTTAAGTTCTTCTTCAAGTTTAGAATAGTCCTTACTTTCCTCAATCTCCCTATATGAAACATATAGGGCAGGTGTCTTTCCGTTTATGCCATCTGCCTTTACCGGACGTAATTTTCCCTTACTGATAAGGAAATTTACCTTATTGACAAGTTCATTATAATCAGAAACCTTATACTTCTTTTCTATATCTGCTAACGTAATCTTAGGCAATGGTTCTCCCTCCCAATACAATGCTGTAAGGGGTAAAGTTTTCTACCCTCATTTATAGTAAGTGGAGAAACTAATTACGGATAGAGCAAGCTCCATCCAGTAATATTCTGAACGACGTTTATCGTGAACAAAATTATTTATTTCGTTTACGATAATATAGTAAACTATTATCACAAATAAAGGAAGATAAAAGTCGTCAACCAATTTATTTTTTTGGTTGACAATCCATTTCAACATGATATAATTGTTTTGTTTGTAAACTAGACTAATAAAACAAGTTAACGAGGAGAAATCATGACTAAGAATATCAAATTTCTTACAACAACAGCTCTTATGACAGCAGTGATCTGCATATTAGGTCCACTTTCTATTCCTATCGGTCCAATTCCTATTTCACTTGGAACTTTGGCAATCTACCTTACAATGTATGTGCTTGATAAAAACAGAGGTACTCTTGCAGTGCTTATCTACCTTCTTCTTGGTCTAGTTGGGCTTCCTGTTTTTTCAGGTTTCACTGGCGGTGCCGGCAAGCTTTTCGGACCAACAGGCGGCTTCCTTATCGGTTACATACCAATGGCTTTTCTTATCGGGCTTGCCCTTGAGAAGTTCTGGAAAAAGAGAATTATCAGTGTACTTCTTATAGAGGTTGCAACATGGGTACTCTATATGTTTGGTACGATCTGGCTTATGATTCAGGCAAATCTTACTTTTAAGGCTGCCCTTGCAAGTGCCGTTATTCCATTCATAGTTTTAGACCTTGCCAAGATCATTATTGCCGCAATAGTAGGACCTGTGCTTAAAAAGAGACTTTCTTTTTTTAATGAACAGGTAAGCGTACAGCACACCGAAGGCTAAAAAAAACCGGATTAAATATGATATACCTCATTTTGCGGTATACAACATATTTAATCCGGTTTATTAGATGAAATATAAAAGCCCAAATGATACTCCATACAGATATCCTGCTATAACATCTGATGGGTAGTGTACCCCTCCGACCACTCTGACTACAGCTGTCAAAGCGCTTAATAAAAGACAGAACACACCAAATGGAGCGCATACATACAAGGCTGTCATTGAAATCATTACAGATGCAAATACATGTCTGCTTGGAAATGACTGTCCCATCTTTTCCTTCTTTATAATAGGATCTATATCCCACTCCTCATAAGGTCTTTTCCTATTTATAACTGCTCTTAAAAAGCTTCCCAAAGTAAATTCTCCCGCAGGAAGAAAAATACATTCTAAGAGTTTTTTCGATAAAAATGCACTTGCAAAACCGCATGTCTTTACCTCTGATACATATAGATAAAGAAGCAATACAGGATATATAAAGTACATCACATACTTCAAAATTTTGTTTAGCACCAAAAAATTCTTGCACATGTCAGGACTTTTCTTTATTATCCTGCTGATCTTATTATAAAAAAGCGTATAATCCATTCTTATTCCTCACTGCCCAAGGCACAACTATGTCTTCAGTAATCGCATTGACCCTAAATATTACCACGAATTTTGTGACGTTTCAACTATATGTTTTTTTCCGTAATATGTACAAACTGCGCATAACAAGGCATAATAACCCCTCTATTATGAGTAAATTCACGAAATTTGTCTTTTTTTAAAAATGTGCTTACGAACCACAAAATATTTTGTTATAATATAATCAATTAATGGTAGTCGAGGACAAGTCGAGGCGAAAGTTTCCCTTGTCTTATTTTTTTTACTTTTAAGGAGGAATGAACAATGCCAAAAACAAAACTTGAAAATTTCGTATTCACTGTGATCATGGCCTTTGTAATGGTTTACGGCATGATCTGCTACAACATTTCACTCAACATTCACGGTTGTACAAATGAAGTATTTCTTATGGCTTTCGGTGAATTAAGGATCATGTGGCCTGTTGCCATAATCCTTGAACTTGTCTATGCCGGCAGGCTTGCGCCAAAGATCGCCTTCTCATTTATGCGCCCTACTGACAGACCTCAGTTCATCACTTACGCAATGTCCTTTAGTATCTGTGTACTTATGTGTCCTGCAATGAGTCTTATTGCAACATTTCTTTTTAAGACCCCATCACTCGGAACATTTGCACAGACATGGGCTCTCAACCTGCCGGCTGCTTTCATTATGCAGTTCGTTATCGCAGGTCCGCTTGTAAGACGTATCTTCAAGCTTATATTCAGAAGAAATGAAAATAATTCTACTGCAAATGCAGAAGCAACAAATGAAGCATAAAGTATACGGAGCACCCGCAAGATCGGGTGCTCCATTCTTTTTAAAGGTCAATCTTTCTCTTTAATATCCATGCTGTGCTGATATAAGCACAAAGTGAAAATACAGCATCCATAACGATACCTACCACAATTCCAAAACTGTCTATTCTACTCGCAGTCATCGCAGGGTTGCCAATGAAGATTTCAACGCCATTTGTTGAAGCTCCACTATACACTAATGCAGTAAGCTTAGATGTTGCTATAGCAAGTGCAATAAAAATTACGAAAGTAATAAGATTTGAAAAGGCATTCTTTTCTCTGAAGATTATCCTTGTAAGTGATGTTGCAAGGTACGAGAAAGTATATATCATAAATATAGCTACAAATATTGCTATTGCTGCAAGCACTAACTCATTCTTATGAATTGATATTGCAAATCCCGCTCTCTTAAGTCCCTGCATCAGTTCATCCACGTTTAGATCAAATCTGCGTAAAAGAAGGTAAATATCTGTAAGTCCAAGCAATGCATATCCAACAGTGAATATCGCTGTCTCAATAAAAACCATTAAAAGCTTTGCTCCGATAACTGCATACATGGAGATCGGTGCCATAAATACAAGGTATCCTTCTTTATTCTTAAGGTCCCTTTCAAACATGACCTCGCCATTTATCAACAGGTAAATGTAACTGACCATACCCATCATAAAAAGACAGAAAACGCCAATACTCATTGTAAGACCATCATCAAACCCCTCTGCTGTACCAAGCCCTATCAGATATACGATCTCAGCAACAACTGTAAGCCCAAGGATTATCAGTATCGGCATAAGGCTCTTTCTAAATTCATATTTCATCATTTTAAACATGTTATCTGTTCTCCTCTTCTGTATAAATCCTACGATATGCATCCTGAAGTGACTCATTTTCTTCCATTCTTGCCGATTCAGCATCAATAGTAGTAACAAGTCTGCCATCCTTCATAAACACTGCCGTATCTACAATTTTCTCAAGTTCATCTACAAGATGTGAAGAAATGATCACTGTCATATCCTCGGAAATGCTCTGTATGACCGTCTCCATCACCTTATCTCTTGCAATAAGATCAATGCCGTTAAACGGTTCATCAAGCATTATAAGATCAGCATTTCTTGCCATAGTTATAGCAATCTTCATCTTTGCAAGCATACCGGAAGACATAGTTCTTATCTTTTGTTTAGGGTCAAGCTCCATCTTATCTAAAAGATACATATACTTATCCACTTCAAAATCATTGAAAAAGTCCTTGTAATAATTTCCTGCATCAAGACAGTTCATATACGGGAAGAAATAGCCTTCAGTAGGCATATATGCGATATGAGCCTTATCTCTGTAGGTAAGATTATGTCCGTTGAAAGAAATCGTGCCTTTCTCTGGCGTTGTAAGTCCTGCGATCGTCTTCATTAAGGTTGACTTACCGCTTCCGTTCGGTCCAAGCAAAGCATATACCCTTCCGCCTGTAAAGGTGTAAGTAAAATCGTCTATCGCCTTCTTTAATACATATTTCTTTGTTACATTACTGCAATTAAGTTCCATTATGATCTGCCCTCCTCATATTTTTTAATATAAGCAACTACTTTATCCTGATCAAGTCCAAGTGCCCTTGTTCGTTCAAGAAAATCTTTTATTACTTCTTCTATCATCTCTTCTTTAAGCTGCATGATCCGCTCTTCATCCTCCGTAACAAATGTACCGATGCCTCTCTTTGTATAGCTGATCCCTCTTTGTTCCATTTCAGTATAGACTCTTGCCGCAGTGTTTGGATTTATCTCATACTGCAATGCAAGTTCTCTGGAAGAAGGAAGCTTGTCGCCTGCATGAAGTTCACCTGCAACAATCCTGCTCCGGATATCATCTACAACCTGCATATAAATAGGAAGTTTATTATCAAATTTCATCCCTGCTCCTTTCTGTAATACTGTATTGTTGTATTACTGTGCTGTCTATATAGTACACTGTTACAGAATGGATGTCAACACCTTTTTTGATAATTTTCAATTTTTATTTTCAAGACATTGCCATTTTTCGTTTTTATGTGTATCTCTTTTAATATTTCACTTTTTGCAAATTCAAAAAAATGCAAAATTATAGTTGACAAAGCAGTACACAATATGTTATTATCTTAATTGTAAACAAGAAGTAATCAATTTCAATATTTAATTTGCTAACGATTCCCCCCTTATATACTTTTTTCTCACCCCAATTTTTCAAAAAATGTCCGGATTAAACATCCGGACGTTTTTTGTTGGGAAATTTAGCCCAGAATTCACAAATTCTTTTGTAGCATGCTACATTTTTTTGCATTTTAGTGTTGAAATTTCTTTCAACATGCCTTATAATTGCAGAGATAAGCGTAGCGTGCTACGCTTTTTATAATGGAAAAGGAGGGATCTTATTGAATGATGATATAGGTCATCTTATCAAGATTGTAGATGAACAGCTTAAAAAGCGCTTCGACAAGGATCTTCAGAAATTTGACCTTACGCTCAGTCAAATGCGTGTCCTATGGTTCTTGAAATCTAAAGGCGGAAGAACAAGTCAAAAAGACATAGAAGATTTTCTTCAGGTTTCGCATCCCACTGTTGTAGGTCTTATCAGCAGGCTTAAAGAAAAAAAGTTTGTTGAGATCACAACCAACCCTGAAGACCACAGAAGCCGCATTATCTCCGCCACTCCAAAAGCCGAGGTTTTTTATAAGGATTCGGACAGAAGAAAGATGCTCTCAGAAAATCTTATCTGTAACAATCTCACTCCTGAGGATGTAGTAGAATTAAAACGCATGCTTTTGATCATCTGCAGCAACCTGAAGGACAGTGAGGATATCTTTTTAGACAATTCGATCAATTTAAAAGAAGGAGGATATATAAGTGAATGTAATCAAAACACTCGCTAAAAGCATCCGTGAATACAAGAGGGAATCTATACTTGCCCCTCTGTTTGTTTCCGGAGAAGTCATAATGGAAGTACTCATACCTCTTCTTATGGCAAAACTCATTGATAATATAGGAAATGGAATGAAACCTATCGTAACTTACGGTCTCATTCTCCTTGTACTGGCATTTATCTCGCTTTTCTTTGGTGCAAATGCAGCAAAGATGGGCGCTACCGCCTCCTGCGGTCTTGCCAAAAACCTGCGTCAGGATATGTTTGACCGCATACAGACCTTTGCATTTGAAGATATAGATCATTTCTCTGCCGCATCTCTTGTCACACGTATGACAACGGATGTATCAAATGTACAGATGGCGTACTCCATGCTTGTAAGAGCCGCCTTCAGAGCACCGCTTATGATCATATTCTCTGTAGTTATGGCTCTTTCCATAAATGTAGAAATGGCTTTGATCTTCTTATTAATGATTCCTATACTGGGTGTCATCATTTTTGCGATTGCTCTCAAAGTACACCCTATCTTTGTCAGGATCTTCAAAAAATACGATGCGATGAATGACAGCGTCGAGGAAAATATACAAGGTATCCGTGTTGTCAAATCCTTCGTTCGTGAATCTTATGAAAAGGAAAAGTTTCATAAGGCAACAGAAACAGTCCGCAAGGACTTTACCTACGCTGAGCGAATCCTTGCTTTCAACACACCTACCATGCAGGCATGTGTTTTTGCATCTATAACACTTATTAGTTTCCTTGGCGCAAAGCTCATCATTTCAACCAAAGGATCAGCTCTTACCACAGGAGAACTTTCTTCTCTTATAAATTATGGTGTTCAGATACTTGTTTCAATAATGATGCTTTCAATGATCTTCGTTATATGTCTTATATCTGAAGAATCAGCTGAACGTATCAGCAATGTGCTCAATTTTGATGCATCTATAGTATCTCCTGAAAATGGCGAAACCACAGTAAAAGATGGAAGCATTGATTTCAACCACGTTTCATTTAAATACTCTAAGCAGAGTAAAAAATACGCCCTTTCAGATATAGACCTGCACATCCCGTCAGGTGCAACTATAGGTATAATCGGTGGCACAGGTTCATCAAAATCGACCCTTGTTCAGCTTATCTCGCGTCTATACGATGTAACAGATGGTTCTGTTGCAGTCGGGGGGCTCAATGTTAAGAAATATGACCTTGATGCTCTCAGAGATCAGGTAGCCATGGTCCTTCAGAAAAATGTGCTTTTTGCAGGCACAATAAATGATAACCTTCGCTGGGGAAATCCTAATGCCACTGATGAAGAGATCCGCCATGCGGCTATCCTTGCGCAGGCTGATGAATTTGTACAGGATTTTCCTGACAAATATGAAACAATGATCTCCCAAGGCGGAACCAATGTTTCCGGTGGTCAGAAGCAAAGACTTTGTATCGCAAGAGCTTTGTTAAAGAAGCCTAAAGTCCTTATCCTTGATGATTCTACCTCTGCCGTAGATACCAAAACGGATGCACTTATCCGCAAGGCATTTCTCGAAGAAATTCCTGATACAACAAAGATCATCATTGCTCAGCGAGTTTCCTCCGTACAGGATGCCGACTCAATCCTTGTGCTTGATGGCGGCAAGATCGTTGAGCAGGGTACACATGAGGAACTTCTTGCTAAAAATGGTATTTATCGTGAAGTATACGATTCTCAGACAAAAAACTCTGATAATAAAAACGATAACGTTGCTGAAGGAAAGGAGGCTTGATCAATGGCAGCAAAAGAAAACACACCTAAGGCACGTCCTACTATAGCTCCAGGAACATTTACAAGATTATTGAAATATATCTTCAGTCATTACAAAATACAGCTTGTTGTTGTTTTCGTCTGTATCGTAGTTTCCGGTATAAGCGGTGTTATTTCAACCGTATTTTTACAGCAACTTATAGATCAGGCAATAGTGCCGGGTATGGAAACAGGAATCGACAGTGTATGGACAACTCTTATTTCCATAATAATGACTATGATCTCCTTCTATGTAGCCGGTGTTGTAGCTTCTCTTATTTACACGCAGCTCATGGCAAATATCACACAGGGAACTCTCAAACATTTCCGTGATGATATGTTTGACCAGATGGAAACACTTCCAATCCGCTTCTTCGACAGGCACGCAACTGGTGATGTAATGTCTACCTATACCAACGATACTGATGCCCTTCGTCAGCTTATAGGTCAGTCGTTACCAACCCTTTTTCAGACAATACTTACTATAATAGCGCTGTTTATTTCAATGCTGCGCTTTTCTCTCTGGTTGACCATCGGAGTAGTATTTTTCATGTATGTAATGACCAAGGTAACCAGGACTTTCGGCGGCACCTCCGCACTTGCGATGGTTTCACAGCAAAAGAGCCTCGCTGCCGAGGAAGGTTTCGTTCAGGAAATGATGGCAGGTCAGAAGGTCGTCAAGGTCTTTACACATGAAGAGGCCGCAAAAAGAGACTTCAGCAAACTGAACGAACAGCTTTTCAAAGACAGTGAAAAGGCAAACAGCACAGGCTTTATGCTCATGCCTATACTTGGAAACATCGGTAATATCATGTACATAGCCCTTGCTATCCTTGGCGGAGTGCTTATCGCATTAAATGCTACCAATATATCCCTTCAGGGTGTAAGTCCTGTTACTGTCGGCGTCATCGTTTCATTTCTTGCCATGTCAAGAAACATGTCTCAACAGATAGGCCAGGCTTCTATGCAGGTTTCCATGATCACAATGGGTCTTGCCGGTGCAAGCCGTATATTTGCCCTTATGGATGAAGCCTCTGAAGAGGACGAAGGTTACGTTGAACTGGTAAATGCAAAAATTGATGAAAACGGCAGCGTAACAGAATCCGAGACCAAAACCGGCAGCTGGGCATGGCGGCACCCTCACAAGGCAGACGGCACCATAACCTATACTCCTCTTACCGGTGATGTAAGACTTGTAAACGTTGACTTTGCCTACGAGCCAAACAAGACAGTTCTGCACGACATAACTCTTTATGCAAAGCCTGGTCAGAAAATCGCCTTTGTTGGTGCGACAGGTGCAGGAAAAACAACTATCACCAACCTGATAAATCGTTTTTACGATATTCCGGATGGTAAGGTTCGCTACGACGGTATAAATATCACCAAGATAAAAAAGCCTGATTTAAGACGTTCACTTGGTGTTGTTCTTCAGGATGTCAACCTTTTTACCGGCACTGTTATGGACAATATCCGCTATGGAAGGCTCGACGCAACAGATGAAGACTGTATCGCAGCTGCAAAACTTGCCAATGCCGATGACTTTATAACAAGGCTTCCGGATGGCTACAACACCATGCTTACAGGAAATGGTTCACAACTCTCTCAGGGGCAAAGGCAGCTTATCTCCATTGCAAGAGCCGCTGTTGCAGACCCTCCTGTTATGATCCTTGATGAAGCAACGTCATCCATCGATACAAGAACAGAGGAACTTGTGCAAAGAGGTATGGATAACCTTATGAAGGGACGTACAGTATTTGTTATCGCTCACCGCCTTTCAACAGTACGCAATTCAGATGCGATAATGGTTCTCGACCATGGCCACATTATAGAGCGCGGTTCTCATGATGAACTTATTGCAGCAAAAGGAACCTACTATCAACTCTACACCGGTGCCTTTGAGCTCGAATAAAACCCGTTAAGCTCTAAAAAACTCCCGAACGCATAGCGTTCGGGAGTTTTTTACTTATTTTACTTATCAGTTATTGCTATAACAAGTGCATAAAGCGATCTGTTGGCATCATCCGACAGCCTCTTTACCCTTATATCAAGCCTCTTGCCTCCTTCACTCATTATCTCGCTTGAAGTATAGCCTAAGGCAGAACACTTATCTATAAGTTCGTTGATCGTATTATTGAAAAGATTGCCCTTCTCGCTCAAATAGCGCTTGAATCTTTCAACAGTAATGTGTCTTTCTTCTATCATACTCCGATATACATTATTGATAAATACAACATCTATATGTCCCTCTTTGTTTCTTTCAAAGAAAGCTATCGGAGCTATTCCACTGTATGAATTATTCTCATCTGCAGTGTTTCTGACAAGTGAAGCAACATCTGAAAGGAAATCTATTTCAACCGTCTTTTCATAGAAGGTCCTTTCTGAATAACGCTCAAAATTATCAGGTCCAATAGTCATCATATAATTATAGATGCCATCAACTGTCGAAGGCTTCATAAAAAAATAGCCCTGCGCTATTTCGCACCCTATGTTGCTTAAGAACTCATACTGCTCTGCCGTCGAAACGCCCTCGCATAAAGTATGCATGCCAAGACGCTTTGCCATAGAAACAATAGATGCGATAATTGTCTTCGTTTTAGGGTTTTCAAAATCATTAAGAAAGCTCATATCAATCTTGATCAGGTCAAAATTATACTTTCTCAGTGTTTTAAGAGAAGAATAATCCGAGCCAAAATCATCCATCCACAAAGCATAGCCTGCCTTCTTAAACTTCTTCATTGCAATATTTAATTCTTCCTGAGCTAACGTAAGTGTTGACTCAGTAACCTCAATATTAAGCAGTTCGGTTGGTATATCGTACTTCTTCCTGATCTTCTCTATCTCTTCAAAGATATCACAGATTTGAAAATCCACTCTTGACAGATTTACAGAAATCGCCTGTATCATAACACCTGATTCAATAAATCCTCTGAGAGTCTGGCATACATGTTCGATTATCTCAAGGTCAAGAATATGTATCAGATGGGCGTCTTCAAGCACCTCTATAAAAACGCGCGGTTCAAGTACCCCCTTCTCAGGATCCACCCATCTTGCAAGAGCTTCGCTTCCACACACTTTTCCCGTCAGAGTCCTTACTTCAGGCTGGTAGTACGGTATTATCCTTTTATTTTCTATGGCTTCGTTAAAATGCATCAATATATATTCCCTCTTCTGGTAATATAGAGCTACATTTTCACTATATACACAAAAGCATCTTGTTCTGTCGTTTCCAATATAGTTAAGTGCCTGCCTTGCCTTATCGACTCCTGAAACAGCACGCTCTTTTACATCCTTGCATGCATAAAGTCCGGTTTTTATCCCTCCAGAGAGATTTTTCATTCTTCTTGACACTTTGCTATTAAGCTCTTCTGCAAGATCTCCGGATACCTCCTTTGATGTAATAACAACAAAATGGTCCTCCGAATATCTGACAATAAAGTCATCTTTAAAAAAAGAAGAAATAATTTCGCCAGTATCATGAATGAGACTGTTTCCCTCTTCATAGCCAAATCTTTCATTGTATGCATGCATTCCGACTATATCAAAGAAAATAATGTACGGCATTTTGCCATCCGCATGCATATCCATCATTACACCCTGCGCAAAGCTGTTGAAATAATTTATATTCGGAAGGTCACTCACCTCATCTTTATATAATTTGTTATCACGCTCCTCGAAATATGATTTATATATCTCCAAAAGCCTCGAATCAATATCGCTGAAATCTATAAAGTGAATTATACAGACAAGCGTATTATTCTCCATGAGCTGCTTTCTCGCTAACGCAAGTACATCATGATATTCTCCTCTTATAAGCGACCGATAGATCAACGAAACGTCGTTTTCATCGTCGTATTTTTTTAGTATTGAAACAACTCTTGCAATATCATCCGGATGCACCCTTCTTAATGTACCATTATTTAGATACTGCGTCATCTGAGCGCGCGGTGTTCCGACCATTTTACAATACCCATCAGAAAGGCAGATTACCCTGAACTTATTATTAATGATCTGCATGACCATAAGAGGAAAATCAGAATTTTCATAAAGACTCCTAACACTTCCCTCCATATGATAAAAGCCATCCGGCACATTCAATTCATTTTTGTAGGAATCAGAATACATAGTAACTCTATTTCCACCAAAGTGCTTTGAATGATACATAGCCCTGTCTGCCGTCTTATAAAGTTCTTCAATATCTACCTTACCTACGGACTCCGCAATGCCACAGCTCACTGTAACATTTTCAGCTGGAGAAAAGTCCCATTCCGTCACACTCTTACAGATTTCATTTCCCTTAGCAACAGCCTCTTTGTCTGTCATGTTGGTTGAAATGCAAAGGAACTCATCACCACCCCACCTGCCGACCATGCCGACACGCCTAAATTTTTTCTTTAGGATTTCTGCTATATTTATAATAACCGAATCGCCTGTATCATGTCCGTTTACATCATTGATCGTTTTAAAATTGTCAATGTCGAACATAAACATGAACACGCTCTTAAATTCGTCTTTCCTTAACGAAATATCCTGCAAAGTCCTTTCTATCATTGACCTGTTGTACACATGGGTCATCTGGTCAAAAGAAGCAAGGTCACTTAAATGATTGACTGTGTCATTAAGATCATTACTGATTTTTTCAAGGAATGAAACAAGTCTTGTATTTATCCCTATTCTGCCTGCTTTGAAGTCTCTTTTTTCTTCATCACTTACAAGCTTGACCGCCTTGATAAGCCCTCCCTCTCTGAAGGCAGCCACAGAATAAATGCTGTTGTAAATTCCACCATGACCATTTTTAACAAAAATCTCTCCCCTGCCGTAACCAAGCATAGCATCAGGATTTACCTTCTTAAAGAAAGCATTCTCCTGGTCTGCCAATTTATCACCAAGATACATTCTCCTGTTGCCACAGACAAAGCCATAAACAGCCTGAGGACCGTTTTCTCCAAGTCTATTAGCAAGTGAAAGCGATTCATCGAGAAGATATTCTGCCTTTGCATAGGATAAAGAAACCCGCTCTCCATTCTTTATACTTGATGGGAAATAAAAGCCTTCATGCGTGCATTTAACTGGTATTTTGGCAAATTCTCCATATTCAGTTACAAAAATAAACGGAAAAGCGCTTACATCATACGGATCTGCCTTATCAATATCAATATGCAGGTATTGCATGTAGATATCAGCAGGATTTATACCATCAATCTTTCTTACAAAACCGTTATCCCCGCAATCCGTCACTGTCATCAGCTTTCCTATGGCCTTCCATCCAAAAGCAGTGTCGACAGTAATATTAAGATTATCACCTTTGAAAACAACAAGAATGATGCTTGACTTATATATCTCTCCCTCACAAAAAACAGCATTAAATTCATTATCAAAATCCTGAATACCGCTCAATGTACCAAAAACAGGAATGTCCGAGCGCTTATCAGCCATCTCCTTAAGGAAAATATCTGAATTTATTCCTTCCCCTGAACCAAAGAAAAGAATTCCCTTTATATTATTTATCTTATTGATCTTCTCAAGAAAATTGTGAGTACAGTCTATAATATCATTTTTATCGTTATCATATCTGAAAACTTCAACTAGGCTGTCTTCAAAAGACATTACCGACACTTCCAGACCGGATGGCATATTTATATCTCCATACAGTGCCCTCATCATGGTAGTGCCTACCTGGTCAAAGCCTGGAAAAGCCTCTTTAAAAAGAGTAACATCCTTTTTGATTTCATTTACATCGCTCCTATATTCATGCAATATAAATAAAGTATGCCAGATGTCTCCTATAACCTTGTCATTTTCTATCTTCTGTATAATATCTTCAGTTGATTCGTTCTCACTAATATAATATGTTTTCTGTATCATTTTGAATATTACCTGTCATTCACACATTTCTTGTATATACAAACACAAAAATTCAAATATATGTTTATTTTAACTTATTTTAACAAAATTTACAATGACAACATTAAAAGGACTGCAAAAAGCAAAATTTATCTTTTTGCAGTCCTTTCCCATCATCTTTTCTTAAATTTCAGTTCCACAGAAAACATCTCTTCGTCCTTGGGGTCAAGAGTAAAGACTCCGGACATTTTTTTCATCATTTTTCTTACATTTACCAGTCCTACTTTACTGCTCTCAGCTAAAACGCCCGTGTCAGTCCTTGAATTTGCGATTTCAATACAGCAATATTCCACTTCATAAAAAGTCCGTATATGCACAGGCTTATCTCTATCAGCGTATTTCAGGATATTTGATACAAGATTATCAAATATCCTTGGGATATAGCTCTCATAGTACCAGATAATTGCATCTCCCTCCTCAATATCTGCTTCCACTTCAAACCCTTCTTCTGACAAGTGTTCAAACATTGCGGACAGCTGATCATAAAAAACTGTATTAAATTCCGCGCTTTCAAGCTCGATAGTCTCATTCAGCCCGACAAGTGCATACTCAAAAAGGCTGTCTGTCTGTGTTTTCAGCTGTCTTGCCTTTTTATCTATCCTGTCTATATACTGAAACATCTCATTTTCACCACTGTAATCTTTCTTTTTAATAAGCTCTAAATAAAGCATTATCGAAGTAAGCGGTGTACGAAGATCATGAGACATCTCTTTTATCAGATTTTGGCTCGCCTCCTGCAGTTCATGTTCATTCTCATACTGTTCAAGCAAAGATTTTCGCATCATATCTATCGAACCGGCAAGCTCTGCGATCTCATCATTTCCTCTTACAGAGATCTCATAGTTAAGATTTCCCCCTTCAAGCTCAAACACCTCATTTCTCAGACGTTTAATGTCTGCCATCATCTTCCTTATTCCAAGCATCATGATCACAAAGAAAACAACAAAGCCAATAATTATAGCGGCATAATTTACATAAGTAAACAAGGCATACGAATAAGCCCCATAGATCATCACTTCAGCTTTTATATCTGAAAATTCAATTTTATCAGAGCCTGAAAACTCGATCTCGTTTGAGTAAGACTCGCTTCCTCGCTCCTCTACGGAATCATACACGATCCTATTCTTCTTAAATATAATAAGATCGACAAGTCTGTTTTTGTCAACCCAAAAATCAAGTTTCTCTTTATCAGATGTACTTACGTTTTCCTCTAAAACATATTTCTGTAAAGAATCCACATATTTTTTATTCATATGCTTATAATATGCAGACGAATCATAGTAGGCACTGATCACTCTCTCAAAAACCACTTCCGAAACAACGATTGTCCCGCCTGCAATAACAAAAGCCAGCACAATGAGGAAAAACATTTTTGTATAGATCGACCTACCTACTAACTTTACGATCTTCATACCGATATCCCTTTCCCCATACAGTGCAGATCCTCTTAGGCTTTTTAGGTTCATCTTCCACTGCCATCCTGATTTTCCTAATATGAACCATCACTGTGTTTGCACAAGTATACACATAAGGTTCATTCCATATCTGTTCAAAAAGCATCTGCGCCGAGAAGATCTGGTTTGGTCTTCTCATCATTGTCAAAAGCATCCTATACTCTATATCAGACAATTCGCAATTTTTTCCATCCTTTATCACTTCATTGAACTCAACATTCACAGAAAGATTCCCGTCCTTAAGGTAGCGCATCTCTTCACTAGCTTCGTTCCCTGCTGTCCCATTTTTACCCTGATATACCTTGTATCTTCTAAGTAATGCCTTTATTCTTCCTAAAAGCTCCGCATAAGAAAAAGGCTTCGGCAGGTAATCATCGCCTCCTGCCATAAGTCCGATAAGTTTATCTGACTCCTGCGATTTTGCTGTAAGAAAGAGAACCGGAACATTAGAGACCTTACGGATCCTCTCACAGGTCTGAAGTCCGGAAATTCCCGGAAGCATTATGTCTAAAATAACCAGATCTGTGTCATCTGTCATCTTTTCAAGTCCCTCTTCGCCGCTTCCCGCTATAGCAAGATTATAATTTTCGCTTGAAAGCAGCTGATGGACAGCCTCTCTTATATCTTCATCATCCTCTATCAGTAAGATTGAAGTCTCTGACATATATCCCTCTTTCCTGCAGCCCTCTTCCATGTGTCAGAATGCTGCATAAGTAAATCCGGGCGATGCTACGCCGGAAGCCAACAGTGAAAACAAATATATTACCATCATTATACCAAAAAACTGCGCTGTATATTTAATAAATTCTTTGTCACATAAGCGGCTTTTTATTTTTGTAAAAACTGTAGATAGCATCATTTAACAATAACCATCCCTTTCCCCATGGATGCACTGCATCCGTTACAACATAAGGTTCATAATCATACTTTCCAAAATCCTGCAGTTTGACTCCCGATTCCTTTGCAATCTGGTGAATAATCTCATGGAAACCTTCTCTCTCATCTACCGACATTCCGGTATAATCGTACCAGTATCCATTCACAGGCTGCACTACAAGCTTAACTTCTATACCCTGCTCCTTGCATATCTGAAGGAAAAGCTCCAGATCATAATATTCCTCTGATATAGTCATAGATTCGCCTTCATGCTTATCTTCAGATTCAAAATACAGGTTTCTAAAAGTCTTATTCCATTCACGATCACGCATCATCATCTCATTTGAAGATTTTTTACGCGCCTGTCGGTTTGCCTTTCTCCAAAGCTTTACAAAGTCTTTCTTTTTTACAGGTGCTTTAATAGAAGACTTTTCCCTGTCGCAACTCTGACCGGCATATACCTTTGTAATGCTCTCCTTAAAGAGTTTATGCTTAAGCATTGCGATTCTAAGTGCACTGTTTTCCCGATCCTCTGCAAATCTTTCATAAAACCTGGCTGGAATAAGTGTAAACAGACTTTGGTCCTTATCAAGATAAACCTTATTATATAACTTCACTCTTTCCAAAGTCTTATCATCATCTGAAAGAAGGGTATAGACCCTATCTGCAAGCTCTCTTTTTATCTCATCCGACAGAATTTTATTTTTAAGAAGCGAAATATACAGTGATTCCGAAAATCTCATCTGAAATGCACTCTTATTTACGCCCTCACCCTCAAACCATGACGGTGACAGTATAAGCACAGCCTTCTTGCTTTTAACACACTGTCCTATGCCGCCCGCCGCAATTGCATGATTTAAGGTCTGCGAATAAGGCTGAGCGATAACCTGAACATCCATTTTATCAGGTGAGTACATATTGGCATAATAATACTTACTTTTCTTAAGATGCCCGAATTCAGAAGAGCCAAACACTATCATGGTCTTATCATTGATATTTGACTTCAGTGCATCCGCCGAAGCATCCTTATACCGGCTGTACCACCGGTTGAAATCCCCTGTAGCCGACTTAAAGCCCACCTTTTTACCCAAGACGTGCATTCCTGTAACTGTCGCCACAAACAGGATAAATGCCAGCAAAAAAGCCTGTAACCTTTTCATACGCCTTCACTCTTCTTTGATACAATTTCAACGATCTTTCTCGGTGTGTCCATTTCCTCCCTTGAAAATTCGGTAGGTGCGATCACCACTCCAAGTTTATCCTCAATTTCAAAAAGAAGCTGCATATAGGCAAGAGAATCGACCAGCCCTTCCTCAACAATATTGATGTCTGGTTCTTCCTTTACTACCTCGTCCTCACAGATTTCTGCTAAAATATCAAGTACCTTTTCTTCCATTTTTTCTCCTTATTTTTCTCCTTGATCTTATCATCCTAAATACGCTGACACCCTTCCTGAAAACAGGAAAAAACCTATCATTACAAGGTGAAATGTTATAAACCACTCCACGCATTTAAACCAAGTTTCCTTTTTGTGCTTTTTATAAAATTTCGATTTTTTCTGGTATACTTCTGTAAGCGAAAGCAAAAAACCATGATACAGCCCATAGGCTATATAATGCGGCTCACTTCCATGCCAAAATCCCATGATCCCCATATTTATAAAAAAAACGATACTTGCTATAACAAGTCTGTTTTTAATAAGTCTCGTCTTCATTATGTCCATCGTGATACGTGAAAAGACAAAGTCTCTGAACCAGTGGGATAAAGTGATGTGCCACCTGTCCCAGAAGTCTTTCATGTCAAGACTTAAAAAAGGCTTATTAAAATTCTCCGGCATCTTAACACCAAATATATATGCAGCTCCGATAGCCATAAGTGAATATCCGGCAAAGTCAAAAAACAGGTAAAATCCGTATGTATACATATATATAAGCCCGCTTTTAAGCGTGACCTTCATGCCGTACCACTGCATCAGTTGGTAGAAAGCTGCTCCTAAGACATTCTTGTAAAGAACTCCCAAAAGAATCTTGTATACGCCCTGTCCTGCCATTTCAAGGTAATCTGCCCTTGTGGGAATCTGTCTTATGTCTTTCTTAAAACGCTCGCTTCTGTCAATAGGTCCCGAGGTTATCGCAGGGAAGAATATCATAAGATATAAGTATTCAAAAACCCTTACCGAGTCGATCTGTTCATCATATATCTGAATTATCACCTGAGCCGTCTTGAATGTCATGTAAGATATTCCAAGGAATCCAAATATATGTATTCCTCCCGCCAGTGGTGAAACAAATTTGTTAAGACACAGGGGCAATATAGAAAGCAGCAGGAAAATGTAGTAAATACTCCGTTTTCTTCCCGTCTTTGCCCTGATCTTAAGAAAAGCCAAAGCCAAAAGATATTCTCCGGCTAAATATGTGATCAGAAAAAATAACGCCGCCTTATTTGCCCCCATCGAGCACCAGATGAAAAATAACGACACCAACAAGCCGTAAACGCAGATCCTTCTTTCAAAAAAGCCAAGTAAAAATGCAGGGATCGACAACAGAATAAGGCAAACAAAAAAACTATTATCCACAAACAGCTGCATTACAACATACTCTCCAATTTCTTTCTATCAAGCTTCCCATTAAGCGTCATTGGAAACTCATTTAAAAGGATCACCTTCTTAGGCACCATATACGCCGGAAGTCTGTTGCCAAGTTCTCTCCTTATTGCCTTTCTCCTGTTATAAGAGGTATCTATCTCCGGCTTTTGCAAGATAAAAGCAGCTAGAGAATTTATCTTTCCATCTTTCTTTTCAGTTATTACAGCCGCCTCATCAACATCCTTAAGACCTGCAAGATTCTTTTCAATATCCCCAAGCTCTATTCTGTAACCATGCAGTTTGATCTGATCATCTGCCCTTCCGCTCACATACACACAGCCGTCTTCATTAACATAACCAAGGTCTCCCGTCTTATAGGCTCGATTTCCAGCTGTATCCATGTAAAAATGCTTCTTAGTCTGTTCTTCATTTTTAAAATAGCCTAAGGAAAGTGTGTTGCCTGTGATGACAAGCTCTCCCCTTTCACCAGCAGAAAGCCTCCCTCCTTCTTTATCTATCGCATACATTCCGCTTCCTGCTTTCACATACCCGACCGGAAGCATTTCCTCTTCATTTATGATTTCTTCTGTTATCTTGACAGCAGTGATACATACAGTAGTTTCTGTCGGTCCATAAGTATTGATGATATCAGTATAAGGAAACCTTGAGATCAATTTCAACGCAAGCTGCCTTGTAAGTGTTTCTCCGCAAAAAAGGAACTTTTTTATTTCTGGCAGATTTTCCCCGTTAAACTTCTCATTTCCAAGACAAAGCTCCGCAAAGGACGGCGTTGAAACCCAGTAATTCACTTTATTTTTCTTTAAATAATCCACTGTTTTTTCGAGGTTTTCCGTCATTTTCCTGTTTAAACATACCACCGTAGACCCTGTAGCAAGACCGGTGTATGTATCCATGACAGAAAGGTCAAATGAAAACGGCGCCTGATTCATAAAAATGCCGCTCTTGTTTTCAACAAGTGTCTCTGCCCAATCAAGATAGTTTTCAAGATTTCTCGTAGTTATCTGAACTCCCTTAGGCTTACCGGTACTGCCTGAAGTAAATATCATATAGTGTATATCATCCTTTTTGTTCTCATATTTACTGTCCGGATCTGTAAGTCCGTATGAGATCGCACATTTTAATATTGTGCATATCTTCTCTCTGTCGATGATATCAATATCCCCGGTCTCAAAAGATGGAAGCTCCGTAAAAAAAGCCACGGGACTGTTCACTGTTTCAAGAATATCCCTTATCCTTTTTTCAGGCATATTGGTATCCATCGGCACATAAGCGTGACCGCTTCTTACACATGCAAGGAAGCAGACAAGCATAAAAGAATTTTTATGCCCATATACCGGTATAGGAAGCTTCGGACCGATACTGCTCTTTTCTATCCACTTCGCAAGAACTCCCGACCTGTACCAAAGCTGTCCATAGGTTATAAACTCATCTTCAAAAACAAAAGCTTTTTTCTCCGGCTCTCTTTTAGCCGTTTCTCTTATTCTATCAAGTATATTCATATTTTCTCCTTATCGCAGGCATTATGCCACCGGTATCGCGCCTGCAGCATCATCGGTAAAGATTCGTCTTTTTCTTAAGACATCTTGATGATACACCCCTATCCTTAACAGTCTCTAAAAGAGTTCTTAACAATTCTTAAATGCCTGCCTAAAGAAAGAAAAAACCTGCCGGAAGTATAGCCTCCATGCAGGTTTTCGTAAATTTCAATATTTTATTTTTTTCTCATTTCCATCTTATCTCTTGCAAGCTGCATTCTCTTATCAAGTTCAGCAGAAGCATAAGCGCAATCGGTAAGTTCATCACCTATCTCTCTTACAAGTTCATCCGGAAGGTTCTTCTTATACCTAAGTTTATGCTCAAGACTCGCCCAAAAGTCCATAGCGATAGTTCTAAGCTGAACCTCAACAAACATCATTTTTTTGCCTTTTTCCGTAAAAATAGGAGTCCTCACTATAAGATGCAGGCTTCTGTAACCTGTAGCCTTTGGATTCTTTATGTAGTCCCTTACTTCAATCAGTTCCACATCATCCTGCGCAAGAAAATAGTCGGCAATCTTATATATATCATCTATAAAAGAGCAGATAACCCTGACACCTGCAATATCCCTTATATTTTCCTCAATTGACTGCAAACTTATTTCAATATTCTTTCTGTCCATCTTTTTTAAGATGCTTTCAGGACTTTTTATCCTTACCTTAATAGCCTCTATTGGATTTGAGTCATATCTTACAGAAAATCTTTCATTAAGAACCTTAAACTTGGTTTCTGTCTCATATGCTGCACACCTGTAATTTGCAAAAAATTCTCTGACAACTACAGTCCTTTCATCCAGAATATCAATAAAATCGCTTAATGTATTCTGTGCTCCCAGAAGCTCCAGTCCAGTTTCCATCTCTTCAAGGCTAAGTTCATTGCTATTATTTTCATTATCATTCATATATATAAGCCCCTTCCCAATACTGGATCATTTAAACCAGAAAACCTCTACTCCGCCGACTTCTTCCACCTTATAAAATCATAGCTTTCAACAATCTCAAAAAACTTAAGCAATCTTTCATAAAGAGGGTTTACCTTCTCTTTGAAATGCTCTGACACCCTCTCTGCTATATTCTCAATGTCGGCATTTCCATCTATCGTCTGCCAGATAAAGCTGCCAACTTCGTCAAGATGAATATACGAAACTCTTGGCTTTTTTAAAAGCTTCTGAGCTATAAAGTTCATGATTCCCTTATTCTCAACTGCAAGAGTCACGATACCCTTCTCATCGACCGACTGACTATATATTTTTTCCGTTACAACAGGGACATACACTTTATACTTTTCTATGATTTCCTTATAAGAATGTCTTTTTTTATCGTTCACCTTTTGGTTCTCCGCCTGAATACAAACTTAAACACCAGCCCTATCATGATCAAAAAAGCTATTATAGAAACTATTGTCCCACTAACAGACGAATAATTCAATACCTTCGAAAGATCAATAAATTTTGCAAAACCACCGACGGCAAGAAGTGCGATAACTATGCCGACAAGCCCTTCTCCTGCGATCATTCCTGAACAATAAAGGATTCCTCTGCTTGAAGATGACTCTTTTTCTCTTTCACTGCCATATTTCTTATTTTCAACAATATACCTTACAAAACCACCCGCCATAATACAAGCGCTGAGCTGTATAGGAAGATAGATTCCTACCGCAAATGGCAAAACGGTGATTCCTGCTATTTCGGCACAGATTGAAATTGCAGCCCCCGAAAAAACCAGTGCCCATGGAAGCTTTCCTCCCATTACACCCTCGACTATCATTTTCATAAGTACAGCCTGCGGTGCCGAAAATATATCGGTACCATATCCACCTACACTGTCAAATAAGAATAAAACCGCACTTATACTGAAAGAGGCTATTATCACCCCCAATATCTCACCATACTGTTGCTTAACAGGCGTAGCACCAACAAGGTAGCCTGTTTTAAGATCCTGAGAGATATCTCCTGAAATAGCACAGACTATACAGATTATCGTTCCGATCGTAATTGCTGCCTTCATTCCTGGCTCGTTTATTTTTCCAATCATTTTTAAAAACACTGTAGCAAACAGCAAAGTTGCAATAGTCATACCGGAGACAGGATTATTTGAAGAACCTACAAGCCCTACCATCCTTGCTGAAACAGCCGCAAAAAAATAGCTTACAAGAACAATAATAATTGCACCGACAATGCCGATCGGGATTGTTGGTACGATTGCTATAAAGAGCGTTATCAATCCTATTACAGCAACAATAACCTTAGTGCTCATATCCTTTTCTGTTCTGGTTATATTTTCACTTTTATTGCTTATAAAATGAATAAAAGAATCTTTGAATATCCTTATGATCACAGGAAAAATCTTGATAAAAGAAATAAGACCTCCCGCTGCAAGCGCACCTGCTCCGATATATCTGATATAGGTAGACCATATCATGTCTACACCGCCTTTTGCAAAAAGCTCCGCAATCACCTCTGTCCCTGGATAAATTGTGGCATCCGAACCAAATAAAACTATTAAAGGTATAAGAACAAGCCACGAAACAAGACCACCTGCAAAAATATATGAAGACATTTTAGGGCCGCATATATAGCCGACTGAAAAAACCGCCGGATTTATCTGCGTCCCGATTCTTCCCTTATACATTCCAAGCCCGTCAGCGGGACTGTTTATTTCAGCAGGAATAACTTTAACCCCATCCGTCAAAAATTTAAAGACTGCCGCTATACCTGCCCCTGCAAAAACCGTAGATGCCTTCGAGCCGCCCTTTTCTCCTGCAATAAGAACTTCTGCACATGCCTCCCCCTCAGGATATGGCAGGATCGAATGTTCCTTTACTATAAGTGCATTTCTCAAAGGAATCATAAAGAAGACTCCAAGCAGACCTCCAATTATACAGATAGCTACGATCTCAAAGAATTCAGGTTTATCCATCCTTCCTTCTTTCGCCCACAAAAAGATTGCCGGCAGTGTAAAAATCGCCCCCGCAGCAAGAGATTCTCCCGAAGAACCGACCGTCTGAACAAAATTGCTTTCGAGGATAGATTCCTTCTGCATAGCCCCTCTGAAAATTCCCATAGATATAACAGCCGCAGGCACCGACGCTGAAATAGTCATACCTACTCTGATACCAAGATATGCATTGGCAGCACCGAAAACAACAGCAAGTATCAGCCCCATTAAAACTGATATCGCTGTCATTTCCGGAACTATCTTTTCTGATGGAACAAACGGTCTGAAATTTGATTTCTTTTGATCATCTGACATATATACTATGACCTCATTTTTATTTCCTGACTCTTATACTTCTCAAACCCTTTAAAGTACTACAAAATCACCCTCTAAGTTTACCACAAAATCTTATAGATTTAAAGTATTTTCATTAATATATAAATATATTAAAGGTCACTGCCTAAACTTACAATAAGCAAAGTATCGTAAACGAAATAAGTAATTTCGTTTACGATAAACGTCGCCGAGAATTACTGCTGGATAGACTTGCTCTATCCGCAATTATTTTCTTCGCTTACTATAAATAATTGCGGATAAAGCTTGCCGCCATAAAATAATTAAACCTCGCTTACGCGAGGTTTAATTATTTTATACGATCTTTCTTCCCATAACATACTTTGCTTCAACCAGACATCTTTCTGAAAGATAAACTGCCCGCTCAAGCCTTTCAGTAAGACTTAGACACTGACCTGCAAGAGCACTTGAATCGTCAATAACAAGCAAATCCGCATCAAACCCATTTATAAAGCTGCCTACCTTGCCAAAATACGAACCGCCACCGACTGTTGCCATATAAAAGGTCTCTGCAAAGGATAGCGGTTTTACGCCCTTATCCTTCATTCTCCAGTACATATTGGATGATTGAAGTGCCAGTACAAGCTGAGATGGCATAGATAAAGACTCTCCCGCTCCTATATCTGTACCGATCCCGATATTTAAACCAGCTCTCAGATACTTTGCGGCGGGTGCGATCCCGGATGCAAGATTAAGATTTGACCCCGGACAATGGGCTATAAATGTACCCTTTTCCTTAAGCATTTCAACCTCATCATCCTGAAGGTAAACACAATGCGCCATTACAGAAGGATGCGTTTCGTTCTGAAGACTGCCAAATCTCCTGTATGCATCGGTATATCCCGCTGCAGCCGGTACAAGCTCTCTTACTAAAGCGATCTCTCCCGGATTTTCGCAAAGATGAGACTGTATCCTTAAGCCGAATTCTTCTGCGAGCTTCGATAAGCCTTCCATAAGTTCATCTGAGCAGGAAGGAATGAATCTTGGCGTTACAACAGGGCTTGTCCTCTTATATCTGTCCTTTGTTTCCTCAATCCATTTTCTGGTATCTTTGAGAGCCGTTTTGGCATCCTCTTCCACAAGATCTTCGCCGCCATCCCTGTCCATGTTGACTCTGCCGACCATTGTGACAAGTCCGGTAGCTTCAAGCTTATCCATGAGCATTTCCGTTGCCTTCGTATGAAGCGATGCAAAAATAACTGCTCTTGTAGTCCAGCCGTATAAAATATCCGACGCAAACAAGTCATACATTCCGTCTGCATATTCTTCATTTGAAAATTTTGCTTCTTCCGGAAATGTATATTTTTTTAGCCAATCCATCAGCTCGGCATCCATACCAAGTCCTCTGATACCATACTGTGGAGCATGCGTATGCAGGTCTGTCATTCCGGGAATTATAAGCTTATTTCCGAAATCAGTCACACTAACACCCTTGTACTCTTCCGGCAGCTTGCTGAAAGTCCCCTTCACCTTGCCATCTTCTATAACAAGATAACCGTTTTCTAATGCAGCAAGTTTATTTGCACTTTCAGACCAGACAAGCTGACCTTTTATTATCTGAACATTACTCATATATATTCCTCCGCAAGTATTCATAAATCCAACTTATATATTTAATCTACGTACCTTATAATACTATGATTCAGCCCATTTGTCAAAAACAATATGCCTGTTCTGCAGTGCAAACTCACATCCCTGCTTTATTTTTCCACCCAGACTGCAGCGTGCGGCATAATAGTATGTCCATTTATATTATTGGTAAAATAAACCTTTCTGTCGGGTACGATATTTTTTATATCAACCGGAACATTTTTATGGTTCACAATGACATAGCCATTTTCAAATACGCCGGTCTCTATTCCCTTTCCTTTTACCGGTGCAAGAGGAGTGGACACTGAGGTTAAAATATCCTCAAATACCTTTGAATATGA
This sequence comes from uncultured Lachnospiraceae bacterium, assembly GCA_902796595.1. Classification (GTDB taxonomy): domain Bacteria; phylum Bacillota; class Clostridia; order Lachnospirales; family Lachnospiraceae; genus Catonella. Next base: position 25,531 of record CADBPM010000056.1, read on the forward strand.
CAGACAGAAAGGATACATTTCATTATTGTTTTCATCATAAGGCACATGTGGAATATTTCTTGACGTGTAGGATGCTCCAAGCTGTACGCCAAGGGAGTATATACTGCCCCTGCCGAGATCATTCCTTACAAGACAGGATCCACCGTCCTTCCATTCTGCAAGAACCTCCCCTTTATTATATGAAGAAAAATCTATCCCCTGTGCAATGATATATTTTTCCTTGCCGTATCTCCACGGTTTCTTAGCGTGTTTTACCTCTTCAAGATCAAAGACCTTGTTTGCAAGATCACAAGATGGACCATGTACAAGAACACCGCCATTTTCGATCCATTCTTTTACTTTTGACTCAACAGCACTGTTATCCTCAAGGCTGTAGCAATCATTTGCCGGAATTACAAGAATCTTGTACCCGTCAAGCCTGCCATTTACTATCTCATGGTTGCTGATCACATCTACCTGATAGCCAAGGTCTGAACAAAGCTTATAGTACCCAAGCAGATCAAGCCTTCTTACCTCGTTTCCTTCCTTTTCAAATGGTTCAAAGTCACTCATTTCAAGTGGGAAAAGCACGGCAACTTCCTTTTTACGCTCACTACTTCTTTCCTTTACGACCTTCTTAAACCACTCATTTCCACGAGAAAGCGAAGCACAAAAGTCTTCATCCATACGGTTTAAAACGCCTCCATCATCAAGCCCATTCATCCCATAGGCATTATACCCATCCATTCCGCAAGCAGCCATAGTTCCTACGATCTCTTCAGGCGTAAGCACAGAATAAATGTCCCTGTAAATATACCTCCCCCAGTAAATTCCGCCAATCTTGTCCCTGCCCTCATTCATAACTTTCATCATACTGTGCTGGCAGCTTACCACATAAGCATCCGGATCTCCCTTTGGCGTAACCGGAACAGTGATAAAATGGGCACAATCCACATATGGCGCAATAGCATACATATCTATGCCGCGTCTTGATGTGTCCCAAAGGTCACTGTAATCATTGTCATGGTCACACTGATTTTTCCCGTCAATATTAAGAAAATAGCCCCATTGCGACAGGTCAGGACAGAGAAAAATTTCAGGAACCACCTTTTTAAGCTTATGGTGCATCACGTTAAAATATTCTGTAAGCTCATCCCTTTTCCATGCAAGATTATCTCTCTTGACTGCCATAGAAGCCGCGTTTTCCGGGATCTCTTTTTCAGGGAATTTCAGGTCATACCATAGATCGTAAATTCCCATCTCCTCAAAATCCTTATATCCGGTGCTATACGCCTTATTCAGCTTTTTAATATCATCCGAATATATTTTCTTAAGATATTTTCTATATCTTTCGGTACCTTCTTCATCATAGCTCTGACACACTATAGGATCCCACATGCTGCAGGTCGGCATCACGCTCTTACCTTTGCTTTCGCACTCACAATAGTTTTCACGATACAGTGTCATCATCTGCTCTACGTGTTCAGTCATTGTATCGGTAGCCTTATCTGACCAGTATTTGTACCACCTTCCAGATGTCCCGTCTGCATATTTTATCTGCTCGCCATAAACAGGAGGTGAAAATCTGATATGAGGATACAGATTATCTCCATTAAGATAAAGAAGCAGGAAATTAAATGTAAGCCCATGTTTTTTTGCAGATTTCATCATAAACTCCTGCATTTTAACATAAGTGCTCGCCTCCCCGCCGGCAACTCTTTCTCTGAAATCCTCTGAATCCTTGGTATCAAGCATTACACTGTTATAACCAAGTCTTCGTATCATTTCCATGGTCTCATCTACAAAGGACTCGTCATCATATCCAGGTTTATAGAAATTTCCAAAAATGATATTCATATATGGTTCATTCGTTTTCTTATCTATCATCCTGTTCTTCCTTTCTTTTTCAAAGTGCTCTTCAAAAGAAAACTTAAGGGGTTGCCGAAGCGGCAACCCCTCTCAAGCGTCTATTTTTCAATTACTTCTTTGAAGCCATAAATGCATCAACCTGAGCCTGCGCTTCAGCTACGATGTCATTCCAGCCAGCTGCTTCAAGTTCCTTCTTGATCTCAGGAACTGCCTTTGCAGGATCCTGAACACCAGTAGAAACCTCACTCTTATAACGTGACCAGATTTCTCTGCAGTTTGCAAGCTGATCTGATACCTTTGATGTATCAAATGTGAATCCAAGAAGAACAGAAGAAACTGCTTCTTCGTTAAGCTTCTTTACTTCATCCCACTGATTTACAGTATCACTTGCAAGCTGTGAAACTGTGAAGAATGAACCCTGTGTATAACCAGCCATTGTCCAGTCTTCGTTAAGCTTTGTAACTTTATTATTGCTGTCATATTCGAAGTTTACGCCTTCTTCGCCATAGTAGAACATATCACGAACCTTGGTATCTGTATTAACAAGATCAAGGAACTGGAGGCACTTCTCAGGATACTTTGTATTAGCAGAAATCATGTTGATAGAACCACGAACTGTATCGTTTGAAAGGATCGTATCGCCATGCTTTGCAACAACAACATCCTTGCCCATCTGAGGTCCCCATGTAGTAACAGCAGCTGTAGGCCATCCCTGTGCTACTCTCCACATATTGTATACACGACCCTCGCTAAGGGTTGATGCATCAGAATTGATTATGCCATCCTTATACCACTGGTGAATGGTTTCAAGTTCTTTATAAATATCGTCCTGCTCAAGTGTAAGGCAAACCTTTGCATTTGCATCATTGTACTTTACACCAAGAATCTGAAGACCTGCACCAAGCTGATCATAAGTATCAAAGATATAGTAAAGACCATCATTCTTTACATATACAGGATTGTCGCCCTTATCGTTCTTAAGCTTTGTAAAGATATCTGTCTTCTTTGAGCACTCACCTGAAAGAGCATCTATATCGATATTATACTCATCTACAAGTTCCTTATCCCAGATCTCATAATTGGAAAGTGAACTGTCCTTATATGTAGGTACTGCATATACCTTTCCATCGATAGTTGTTGCTTCCCAGTACTTCTCAGGCATAAGCTTGCAAAGCTCAGGCATGTTTCCCTTATAAAGATCGGTAAGATCGTAGTAAGCACCGAGATTTACATCTGATACAAATGTGTTGGCATTACCAAAGATAATATCATAGTCTTCATTTGTGTTGATAATGATATTTCTTCTATTGTCCCAATCGCCCCAAGGAACGATCTCCATTTCGATATTAACGCCTATCTTGCTCCCTACATACTCATTAAGCTTAGCCTTCCATGAATCGTAATTTGAAGGCATTCCAGAACCTACAGTAACCCACTTAAGTGTAACTGTTTCACCATTTGCAGGTGTAGAAGCCACGCCGGATGACTTTGTGGCTTGGCTTGTTTCATTTGTACTGCTTGCTGCACTTGTTGTAGTGCTGCTCTTAGCACCCTGGCTTGCCGGTGTAGATGAGCTGTTTGATGCGCCGCCGCATCCAGCGAGAAGTCCTGTAGCCATAACGGCTGCAAGTGATGCACTTAAAATCCTTTTCTTGTTCATAATGCTCCTTTCATTTGCCTTATGTTTTAATTTAACGCTGCGCCTCTCGCGCAGCGAAACATAACAAGATCAATCAACCTTTTACTGAACCGATCGTAAGACCTGAAATAAAGTATTTCTGGAAAAATGGATATACGCAAGCTATAGGAACTATGATGAGAATTGCAATCGCCATACGTACACTCTCAGTAGGCATTGAAGCCTTATACTGCTGAAGTGAAAGTCCGCCATAAGGGTTATTTGCAATATACTCTATATTCCTCTGGATATTATTAAGGAGTGACTGAAGTGACTGAAGATTGGTATTCGAAATATAAAGTGATGCCTGAAACCAATCATTCCAGTAACCAAACGCTGCAAAAAGAGCGATCGTTGCTATTATAGGCTTTGAAATAGGAAGGACTATCTGGAAGAATATCTTCATCTGATTTGCCCCATCCATCTTTGCCGACTCGACAATTTCATTCGGTATCGTAGTTTTAAAGAAAGTCTTGCAAATAACTACATTAAAGGATGAAACCGCCAAAGGAAGAATCAGTGCCCATATACTGTCTCTTAAATGAAGGATATTTGCATTTACAACATATCCTGCAAACATACCGCCGTTAAATATCATCGGTATAAATACAACCCATGTATAAAATCCCTTCAAGGCATAATTGTTTCTTGAAAGAACATATCCCATAGATGTTGTAAGAAGTACCGAAAGGATGATACCGACTGCAGTAACAACTACCGAGATAAACAATGCATGTAATATCGTTCCTCTTTCATTCCAAAGGAACATATATGCTGCATTTGAAAGTTCCGTCGGTATGATCTGATAACCATACTTCTGTATCCCCGCTTCGCTTGAAATAGAAATAGAAAAAACGAAGACAACTGGTAAGATACATATCAGAGACAAGATGATAAAGATGATGTTGAAGAACACATCCGTAGACCTGTGTATCTGATTTATCTGTTTATGTTTTACTTTTGTACCACTCATTTTAACCCCTCTTCTCCGATCAGATGATAGCACTATCCTCATCCACCTTGCTTACTATCTTATTAGCTAAAAGAATAGTAAGACAACAACAGATTGACTGGAAGAAAGAAGCCGCCGCTGTCTTTCCGATAGGTGAACTGGACTGGATAGCCTTATAAATATAGGTATCAAAGGTTGAAACAGTAGTATAAAGTGACTGTGGTATGCCTCCTGTCACCTGATAGAACAGACCAAAGTCAGAATAGAAAATCTTACCTGTATCAAGAATAAGCATCATTATAAGCACTGTCTTGATCGCCGGCATTGTTATGTACTTGGCCTGTTGCCACTTGGTTGCCCCATCCATGACTGCCGCTTCATAAAGTGAAGGATCGATACCGGTTATAGCAGCCAGATAGATGACCATACCATAGCCCATACCCTTCCAGATTTTCATAAAAGTAAGGAAAAATGGCCAATACTGAGGAGACTGATACCACATGATCTTCTCACCGCCAAGCGCTGTAATTATGCCATTAAGATAACCCTTCTCCGGAGTAAGGATAGCATAAACAATGTAGCTTACAACAACCCATGACATAAAGTACGGGAAGAACATCATTGTCTGGTAAGTCTTGCTCAGGAATTTGTTTCGAAGGTTGCTTAACATAAGTGCAAAGCCAACCGCAACAGCAGCACCAAGGATGATAAACACGATATTGTAAAGGATCGTATTTCTAAGAAGCATCCAAAATGCATTTGACTTAACAAAGTAGGTAAAGTTGCTGAGCCCTACCCATTTACTGTGGAACAGGCTGTAGAGGAACCCATGTCCGCCCGAAAGTTTGTATTCCTTAAAGGCAATGACAATACCGAACATAGGAAGATATGCAAAAAGCACATACCAAATGAAAGTAGGAAGTGAAATGATTGTTAAATCAAGATCATCCCGAGTAAATCCCTTCTTTTTCTTTTTTTTCATTTGTTTACTCACCGTCCTTAACAATAAATAACTTTTTGTTGTCTTGATTATATCTATTTTTGTTAATAATGTCAACAGTGTTTTTAATATTTTTTAAACAGAATGACTTATTTGCATAAATACACCGCTTTTATTTTATGCAAGTTGTATATTTACATAAAAACCTGAGTTTATATTCCTTAAAAAGCGCCGTTAACATTTTGTTAACGTCATTTTTGTCACATTTGACTACCAAGTTAACATCATATACTCAAATGTCCTTACAAAAACAGAAAAGCCCTGATGGCATTGTTTCCATTTATCACAATGCCATCAGGGCTCATTTCATGCCTTTATAATATCAAAACCGCTTCCGTTCTTATCCTTGTGTACATAGATCTGGTCCGGAATACACTCTATAAGCTCTTCTCTGTGACTGATAAGTCCTACAAGCTTACCTTTTCCGGAAAGTCCCATGAGCACATCAAGTGCATTCTCAATAGATTTCTTGTCGAGAGTTCCAAAACCTTCGTCAATAAACAGAGCATCCATCTGAATACCACCCCTGTTCATTGATACCGTATCCGAAAGTCCAAGGGCAAGACTAAGCGAAGCCTTGAAGCTCTCTCCGCCTGAAAGATTGCCTACAGGTCTTCTCTTTCCTGTCAGGTTATCAAGTACCTCAAGATCAAGAATTTCCTTGCTTCTCTTGCTGTCAACGCTCTGCTTTCTATACAGTTCAAACTGCCCGTCACTCATAGGCAACAGCCTCTTGTTGGCTGCTGCGATTATCGCGTCAAAACCAGCCTTTTGCACATACTGCTCCAGTGTTATCTTGATATTACCGTTTCCGACATTTCCGCTTACAAGGTTGTAAAGTCTCTTGTGAAGCTGATTTATCTTATCAGCCTTATCATAGACTTCACCCTGCTCTTTTATCTTATCCCTGCTCTCGATATTATGTTCGAGTCTGTTTTCTATCTGATCGAGCTTCTTTGTTGCATCTCTTCCGATCTTACTTGCAGCCTCTTTCTTTTCTTCAAGTTCAGAAAGATCGATAAAAGTCCTTCCCTCTGTCTTGTTTCTGGCTTCAAAAAGAAGGTCCTCTGTGCTGTTTATCTCTCTTTCATAATTAGACACTTCTCTTTGCAGAGACTCTATCTTTTTCTGAGAAATACGGTGATTTAAAAAGTCCTCATCTGACTCAAAATATTTATCCCTTTCGCAGATAAACTGAGCCTTTTTATCCTCGTATGCCTTAACAGCCTTATCAAGATTTTCTGTTACAGCAGCAAGCTTCGTTTTTAATTCTGTTTCCTTATCTCTGCTTTCTTTAAGAATTGTTTCTGCCTGTTTTATCTCTTCCTTTACCGCATTTATCTTATCATCAACCTTTTTAATGCCTTCTTCTGCCGCTTCCCATGAGTCATATTTCAACGAAGAAAAATTTTTAAGCGTTATCTCATCTTCATTTGCTGCAAGTTTTGCCTCTTCAAGCTTCTTTCTTATGCCCTCAATATCAGCTTCCTTCTTCGGTAAAGTATCCTTTAATTTTCCAATCTCAAGGAGAAGCCCATCATCCTTCTTCTTCTCGGCTTCAGCCTTCTTAAACTTGCTTACTGCCTGCGCTCCGGCTTCCTTAACACCCTTACGCAATGTTTCAAGGCTGACCTTGTTCTTCTCCCAGTCATCCCCGATATCAAGTTTAAAATGAATCAGCTCGCTTTCAAGGATTTCGGCGCATTTACTGTGAAGCAGTCTGTCTCTTTCCTCCAAAGCTGCCTTTAAACGCTCCGTTTCATTAACAACCTCTTCCTTTAGTTTGCGAGCAATGTCCTCTTTCTTGCGAAAAGCCTTAAATTCGTCCTCGGTTATCGACTTTTCAGGAAGCACTGCAAGCTTAGGATGACTTGTAGAGCCACAAACCGGACAAGGACTTCCTTCCGTAAGCGTCTTTGCAAGGATTCCCGCCCTGCTGCAATCCAATATCCTTTCTGCTTCTTCTCTTTTTTCTGAGGCAAGCTCATATTTCTTTATCGCATCAACAGATTCAGCCTGCTTTACCTTTAGTCTTTCAGTGTCAAGAATATATTGGTCAACCTCACTGTTCGTGCTCTTAACCTGACTTGATAATCTTGCAAGCATTTTTACAAAATTTTCTGCATTAGCAAGATTCTTTCCACAATCCTTCAGTTCTTCTCTTGCCTTCTCATATTTTTTTATGCTCTCCTCGGCACTTTCTTTGTCTGAAACTGCCTTTTCAAGAGCTTTTTCAAGATCAGCCACCAAAACCTTATGAGTGCCGGCATCCTTAACAGCCTTATCTCTTGCCTTATAATTCTCTTCGTTGCTCTTGATCTCGTTGACAAGCACGAGGGCTTCTTCAACTTCTTTTTCCTTCTCACTGGCTTTCGCTGACTCCTCCTCAGCCTTTTTTTCTTCCTCCATGGCCTTCGTCAGATCCATTTTGGTGCTGTTTTTTTCAGCTGTAACCTCAGAAACGTTATTGATCAACTCAGAGCATGCCACATACAAAGGCTCTATCTTATTAGTGGCATTCAACGCCTTCTCGATCTTTAGCTTTTTGACATTGATCTCATCCCCCTGCATTTTAAGAAGCGCAAGCTTATCCTCAAATCTTTTTACATCCTCAAAGAGAAGATTGTTATTTTTTGCCTCTGTTAACTTTTCAACAGCCTTTTGCAGATCCTCTGCCATGCTGTCTGCGTGCTGCTGCATTTCAACCTGACTGCTTTTATCTTCTTCTATGATCCTGTCAAGCAGGTCGAGCAATTCACTAAGATTCCACAGATCCGAGGTTTTTGCAGCCTTTGAAACCTTGCTTTCAAATTCCTTTGTGAGTTCACTTTCCTCGTCAGTCTTTACACTCTTAAGAAGCTGCACGACCGTCTTTCTAGCGTCTTCCCTTTCTCCAAAGCTTTCAGCCTGCATATTTTTCAAAACAGAAGTGATCCTGTCATAGCCGTCTGTAAGGAAAATATTTCTTAAGATCTTTGTTCTGTCATCCGTAGATGCATTTAATAAATTCCAAAACTCTCCCTGAGCGATTAGAGCAACCTGCTTAAACTGGTTGAAATCAATATTGAGCAACTCCTGAATTTTAGCATTTACTTCCTTAAGCCCCTCTACAGGCGAGTCTCCCTCAACCTGTAAAACGGCTTTTTCCTTCACATCAGTAAAGCCATTGCCCTTCTTCTTGGGCTTACTGTAAGGAAGGCTTCTGTTTACACTGTATATCTTATTTCTATGCTCAAAAGTGAATTCTACAAATGCCGGTGTCGCTGCATCTGCAAACTCACTTTTCATATACTTTGTTTTCTTGTATTCTCCGCCTGCCTGCCCGAATAGAGCAAAAGCAACGGCATCAAAAATAGTCGTCTTTCCAGCCCCGGTCTCACCGGAAATAAGAAAAAGCCCACGCTCCTCGAAATCCGAAAATACTATCGCAGGCATGGTCTTTGCATAAGGACCAAAAGCACTCATAACAAGCTTAATCGGTTTCAATTTCCACACCTGCCTTTCCTGCCGCATCCTTCATTATCTGCAGCTCTTCATCTGAAATATCTGTTTCATACATTTCAAGGTAAAAATCACTGATCATCTCAGAAAAAGACCGCATCTTTGATCTTTCAACCTGATCTCCCATCGCAAGCTCTTTGGTATGTGAATTTTCATACCTGACATACATGGTATTAGGATAATTCTGGCGCATTATCGACATAGCATCCATCACTGTATCCTCATCAGTCAGAACAGCAAATATATAATCATCCGTATCCGTCACATTGTCCGCCGATAGTATATCCGCAAGCTTTCCTTTTAACTTTCTCATATCCCTAAGAGGCTTCACAGGCTCAAGCTTTATTGAAACCTCGCCCTTTTCGCCCATGGTAACCACAGGTATGCTCTTCTCATCTGCGACTTCATCAATATGATATTTCAACAATGTGCCTGAATAGCGCACCTCATCCCTGCCAACACACTGTGCCTTATGTATATGTCCCAATGCTGCATAATCAAAGGAGTCAAAGCAATCGCAACCGATTCTTTCAACAAGACCTACATGAGCGGTCGCAGAACCTTCGGAACCAGACAGTGTAACCTCTCCGCTCTTTCCTGCAACAAATTGATGAGCAAGGATCACGTTTCTCTCCGCCGTATCTACATTTGCATTCTTTATGATATACTTTATAGCGCTGTCGTAATCTTCTATCTCTGCATCCGGGTTGAAATGTTTTACTTCCGACGCCTTTACAAATGGCATCAGATAAAAATTTACACCGCCAAAGTCGTCATCAAGAGTCACCTTGCGAATATTCCCGTCATACTTAGCTCCAAAATAAACACCTTTTTCTGTAAAAAGGCGACTGCCGAAATTAAGTCTTTCATCAGAATCATGATTTCCGCTTATAACGAGAACCTTTACAGGAATCTGCGTCAGTTCATAAATAAAATTGTCAAAAAGGCGCACTGCCTCCTCTGACGGCACAGTCCTGTCATAAACATCCCCGGCTATCAGAACTGCATCCACCTTCTCTTCTCTCGCAAGTTCAACAACTTTTTTAAGAATATATTCCTGATCCTCTATCATACTGAAATCACATACACTTTTTCCAATATGAAGGTCTGCAAGATGAATAAACTTCATTTATTACCCCCGATTATTGTCGTATTGTCCTGCAATAAAACGATATCAAAGTCAAAGCACTGACACAAGCACATGATCTCGACATTTGACCCTTATATCATTTTATCATATTGCAGGGCAAAAGTTAATATACCTTTAAATTTTCATAGAATCTTTCAATTCGCATAGATCACGCATCATTAACAAGGCACATTTCAACCCTCTTATAACACCATATATAGGCAGGTATAAGGAAGATATCCGCAAAAAGCCAGGCGACAGGACTTGCAAAAGCGGCTCCTATGATTCCAAGATTTGGCACAAGAAAAAAAGCCACTATTATCCTTGCCGCCATTTCACATATACCCGCTATGACTGCAAAACCTGAATACCCCATTCCCTGAATCAAAAAACGAAGGGTATTTACAAGGGAAAGCAGGAAAAAAGCAGAAATGTTTATAAGTAAAAAAGTTCTTGCGTCATTTAGTATCTTAATGCTTCCAGGGTCAACAACAAGCATAAGTATATATTTCCCTGCAAACAGTGTAACAATAAAAACCAGAACCGCATAAATACTATCTATCTTAACTGCTGCATGCAACCCTTGGCTCATATGTTTCAGTTTCCTTGCTCCAACATGCTGCCCGCCGTAAGTTGCCATTGTAGACCCAATAGCATCGTAAACACATGCAAAGAAACTGGATATCCTTCCCGAAGCAGCAACAGAGGCAACCGCATCGGAACCAAGTGTATTAACTGACGTCTGAAGAATGACCGAGCCGATAGCTGTAATGGAGTACTGAAGTCCCATAGGTATCCCATTTGCGAGCAGAAATCCTGCCTCTCTGCCCCTAAGCCGCATATCTCCCTTTTGCATACGGAGTATTTCAAAGTTTTTTATCATATAGATAAGACAGGCTATACCGGATATAAGCTGAGAAATGACTGTTGCTACAGCAGCTCCTGCGATCCCGCTTTTAAGGACTACTATAAAAAACAAGTCCAGTGCAATATTTACAACTGAAGCAAGCAAAAGAAAATAAACCGGCGTTTTGCTGTCCCCTAAAGACCTGATTATCGCAGAGGTCAGATTGTACAACACCGTCGCAGGTATTCCAATAAATATCGGCAGGAGATAAGAGTATGCCCCATCAAGGATATCAGACGGTGTACGCATAAATACAAGAATCTCTCTGCAAAAGAAGGCGCAGAAAAATGTAAATATGACTGCGCATATTCCGGCAAGCCAAGCGGCATTTGCCACAAACCTTCTTAAAGCCTTATGATCGCCTGCTCCGAATCTTTGTGCGACCGGTATCGCAAATCCGGCTGTAAGTCCATTGCAAAAGCCAATCGTAAGGAATGTTATAGAGCCTGTTGAACCAACGGCACCAAGCGCCTTGACTCCTAATGTATGACTTACAATAGCGGTATCAGCAAGACTGTAGAACTGCTGAAAGAGCATGCCAATCAAAACCGGGATCATGAAACCAAGTATAAGCTTGGCTGGTTCCCCGTTTGTCAGATCTTTAGTACTTTCCTTTGCCATAAAACCTTCTTTCTTTATCATTATAATTTATAATAAGCGAAGAAAATAATTGCGGATAGAGCAAGTCTATCCAGCATTAATTCTCGGCGACGTTTATCGTAAACGAACTTACTTATTTCGTTTACGATATCAAGTGTACTACAGGACTTTGTCCGATGATACAACAATAAGAACAGTATATCGTCATAATCTTCTGATGTAAAGAAAAAAGCACTGGCTAAGATCATGCCAGCGCTCTTCATTTCAACCTGACTCACCCTCGATCGCAATTTTTTTAACAATCTCCAATGCCTGTGGAAGTTTTTCCATATCAAGCCCTGAATAATTTAACATAAACATGTGTTTATCAGGCACAGGCTCCCTGTAAAAAGAAATTAACGACTGAAGACGGATCTTCCTTTTATATAGCCTTTCCTCAAGTTCTCTGTCGGAAAGTTTTGTATTCACCTTTAAGATAAAATGCAGACCCGTATCATGTTCGACAGCAAAACATTCATCCTCACTAAAGATGCTTTCTATGATTTCAAATATTTTTTTTCTTTTTCTCGCATAGTAAAGGCGCATGCGATTTATATGCTTTTCAAAATATCCCTCATCTATAAACGAAGCCAACACATACTGCTCAAATGTCGGCACAGTACAGGAATAAAAACCAAGATCGCGATAATATCGCTCCGTCAGCTCCACAGGAAGCACCATGTAGCTTATCCTTATCGTGGTTGAAAGCGATTTTGAAAAAGTGTTAAGATAAATGACCCTTCCTCTTGTATCTATACTCTGAAGAGACGGGATGGGCTTACCTTTAAGTCTGAACTCACTATCATAATCATCCTCGATAATATATCGTTCCTTATCCGAGTCGGCCCATGAAAGTAGCTCATATCTCCTGCTAACAGGCATAGTTATCCCCGTAGGATAATGATGTGTAGGGCTGACGTGGACAATATCTGCACCTGAACTTTCAAGTTCATCAGACCGCAGTCCCATCTCGTCCATACCGATAAAAACACACTTTGCGTCGCAGCTTTCGTAAATATCGGCCGTTTTGCCATATCCGGGCGTTGCAAGGCAGTATGTCTTATCTCTTCCAAGAAGTTTCACCAACATACCATACAAATACTCTGTTCCGGCTCCCACGATGATCTGATCCGGGGCAACGCTCATTCCTCTAAAAGAAGACAGGTGCCCTGCGATTGCCTCTCTAAGAGGTCTCACTCCCCCACTAAAGGACTTTGCAAGTAATTCATTTTTACCCGAAGCAAGTACCTTTCTTGTAAGCTTAGCCCAGACAGAAAACGGAAAGCTCTCTGGTTCAGTCTGATTTGCGGAAAAATCATAGATATCCTCCGGCATCTCCTTTGGCATCAATATAGCCCTTCTTTGTGCTTCCTCTTTTTTACCAGCCTGATTTTCCCTTATCTTAGCCACATAATAGCCCTTTTTTTCAACCGAATAGAGATATCCCTCGCCAATGAGCTGCTCATACGCATTCTCAACTGTAATAGTACTTACCCCAAGATTTTCAGCAAGAAGGCGCTTGGAGGGCATCTTTTCATCTGCCTTTAAAATACCGTTATTCACATCCTTTTTTATGCACTCATAAATAAAAAGATAAAGCGGTCCCTTAGCTTTCGTAAGATCATATGTCAACATCTTTATGCCTCGTTTGCGATAAAATTACACATCGTCATGCTCCAATACATTATATAACAAGCGAAAAAAATAATTTCAGATAGAGCTAGCTCTATCCAGCATTATTTTTCGGCAACGTTTATCGTAAATGAAATTACTTATTTTGTTTATGATACAAGTGCCAAAAGTTAAAAATCATGCGTATATGCAATAATTTGAAAATTTATGACCCCGACATCATTATATGCTTAAGCAAGGCCTTACATCCTCTAAGAGCGTCTTGCCACGTTGCTTCGAAATTCCTTGTATACCACGGATCTGCCACACTCCCGGGCTTATCCGTATAATCAAGCAGCATGTGTATCTTTTTCTCTGGGTCTTCGCCGCAGATCCTATTCATATCATAGATGTTTTCTTCATCCATCCCGATCAGCAGATCAAATCTGTCATAATCCGCCCTTGTCATAAGCCTGGCCCTCTTCCCCTCACAGGAAATTCCATGTTCCAAAAGCTTCGCTCTTGCCGGCGGGTAGACTGGGTTTCCTACTCCTCTGTAGATTTCCTCAGTAGTCGTGGCCGCCGACTCTATTTCAAACTCATCTTCAATCCCCTTTTCCTTCACTAACTCTTTCATTATAAACTCACATATCGGTGATCTGCAGATATTGCCGTGGCAGATGAATAA
>CADBPM010000057.1 GCA_902796595.1 uncultured Lachnospiraceae bacterium
CTATAATGATTAAGAAATATCAAATATGTGGAGGGAACATTATATGAAAAGGAAAATTATCAGTATATTTTTAGCGGCTATTGTCATTGCATCAATGGGGGTGTCGATGTTTCATTCGAATCAAGTACATTCCAGTATAAATAATCGAACTCTTGTAGCTACAGATGATTCTCAACTTATAGAGTTTCCGTTCAGACCGTGGTCTTCCTTAATTTGAGCAAGTTTGTTTTCTATTACCTGTTGATCACAATGCACCATGAAAAATTGGCAGAAGGAAAGAGCCGCCTGTAGATACTGGCGGTTTCTTTCTTTAGTTTTAAAAGATTGTTCCTCGGCTAGTTCAGCTACACTTGCGTACGAAAATATGAAATCATGGAGTTTCTCAGCTTTATTTGTTTTAAAAATATATCCAATACCCATTCTAGCAATTTTTAAAGCATCTTTGTATCTTTTTTGTTTTATAAGTAATCTTTTGATTAAATTTAAGCCAAAGATAATTTCCTGTTGTCTGCATACCAGGTTTACTTTACTGTCTCTTAGAAAAAACCATATACCATCCAGCATATCTATTCCTTCATCGTATTGATGTAGTAAGGAAAGAGTATATGCTTTATAATACGACAGCATCATTTCCATTCTTGTATAATTGATGCAACATGTAGTTGCTTTTACATTAGGTATAGTTAAACCTAATGTTATATCATTTTCGACTAAATAATCATTAGGGGATATTTGCCCATCTAAAAGATTTATTATGTCTCTCATACCTTTTATAAACTGCTTGTTTTCTGGCAAGTGAGTCTTTTCACCAAGCATTTTCTCTAAAATATTTACTAATTCAAGTGCTTGATTGAGATTGTTTAACCTTGCCTGTTCCTTGATTTCATCTATAATCAGCAATTCACTATAATTGTCTGCAATTATATCTGCGTTATATTTTCCGATATTCATATTAAGAGCATTTGATAGTATGGAATACATATTTTTTTTGACTTCCTGTTTTCCTTTCTCGATATCCCTGTAATTATGCTCTGATATTCCACATTTTTTTACGAATTCTTTAACTGACAGACCATTGCGTATCCTATAATTTTTAATAGCTTCATTTAGAAGATAGTATTCCTGATAACCGAAAGCAAAGTAATCCGAATTAACTTTAACATTAAAATCACTTTTAATAAGACGAATTGCTTCAAGTATATCTGTATCCTCCTCTGGTAAATCCTTCTTTATTTCTTTATACAGTTCTTCCAGAGCACAAATCAATTCTTCGATTCCTTGCACTCTTCCTGTTTTCTTCTTTATATTCAAAGAGTTTCTACACAGCCTGATTTTTTTGTAAATATATTCCTTAGGTGCAAATTTTGCATATATCAATGCTGCTTTTTCGTATAGATTGTCTTTTAAAAATAATGAGAGGTTTGAGTCAATATAATGAAAAATAAATTCAAGCATTTTACGATTTTTATCACTTAAACATCCAGCTTTCTGTGATGTTTTTGCAATGCAAAGCTCAATATATAATAATTCATCTCCACTATACCTGCATGAAAGATTAAATTCATCTTTATATTCCGGTACAGTTATTTCGATGGCATGTTTCATTTTCTCTATATTGTCTTCAATATACCCAGAATAAAATTCAGTAAATTGTTCTTGAATATTTTTATTTAAAGTATAATCTGTTGCTATCGGCGTTTTAAATTCATCGGTTGTGCACTCGTTTCTTGACAGTTTGGCAAGAATACTATCCCGCCAATTAAGGTAACTATATTCTTTTTTTGATACAAGTACTGTAAATTTGGTTGGGTCCTCTCCTAGTCTCTGCATCAATGCATTAAAAACAAGACAATTTACGGTTTTGCTGCCTTGCTCAAACCTTGATAGCACTGCTTGAGTAACAATATTTTTACATAAAATATTTTGAGGTATTTGTTTATCTTTACGAATATTCTCAAAAATTTTGCCAATCTGTTTGTTGTTCATTACTTATTATAGTACTCCATTGTCATAACTATGTTTTATTGACTTGAAAGCTTTATAGTATAATAATACAGCTTTACACACGTTTTTGCAACAAAAAAGCAAGAATATGCTTGATTTATCACAATTTTCTATTACTTTGAATGGCAATGGCTTGCTGATGTACTGAAAGAGCTTAAATGGCTAGATCAGACATCTGGACTCTAAATATGTATATATCAGAAGAGGCGAAAAGTGTAATAAATTATTACACTTTTCGTATCTAGTCTATACTTTATAAGTATGATACCATAAGGTTAATCCAATTGGAATTACATAACTGTATGCAAACAGTGGAAAGGGGGGGAAGAAATGAAGGTGATTAAAAAGGCAGTTGTTAATCCTATGAAGACAATCATAGAGGTTATAAGCAATAAAGCAGATTTAAAGAGAGTTGTAAATTTGCTTGATGCATGCACCTGTACAGGCAATTGTGAATGACAGAGGTGTAGTTAAGTGAATTTATGTGAGGCTGAGTATGTTGAAGAGACATACTCAGTTAAGGTTATGTTGAGGTGAGATGACATGCTTAAAGAAAGTTATTACAATATTTATGATAGAAATGGGTCAGTTGATAGGCTATATAATAGTATATCAAAGGCTAGTGCTGAATGTATTAATGAGGGTACAATCTTATCTAATTTAGATAAGATGAAATCGGATGAGGTGGATTTGTTAAAAGAAAATGGCTTTTTAGTTGATGATGATTTTAGAGAACAAGGCATGATAAGATACTTGTTTCTTAAAAATTTATATTCAGACAAAATATTGAATGTTGTTCTTGTACCGGGGTTAGAGTGTAATTTTGATTGTCCGTATTGTTTTGAAAAAAATCTAAAAAAAAGATATAAAAGAAATATTGAGACGTATTTTAGTACACTAAGGAAATATGCAGAACAGTATTTTGGAGAATATGAACTAATAGAAATTAGTCTTTTTGGGGGAGAGCCTTTGCTTTTTTATGAAGAATGTAGCGCATTCTTAAGTTGGGTAGAGAAGAAATGGAAAGAGAAGGAAATATGTACATCTATTGTAACTAACGGCGCACTTTTGACTGAGAAAGTTGCTTTGGACTTAATAAAGCACAATTGTAGATCTATTCAAATAACAATTGATGGAGATAAAGAAAAACATAATCAGACGAGATGCTTTAAGAATGGTTCAAGGTCCTATGATTTACTTATGGAAAACATAAATTGTTGCTTAAAGCTCATTCCGGACTCGACGAGGTTTAATCTTAGAATAAATCTTAACAATATTGCTGTTAAAAGAGTGAAAACTACTTTAGATGACATAGATATTAATTTTAGAAATAAAGTAAGTGTTTTATTTAGACCAATATATAATACTTCATGTTTTAAACAAATAAATGAAAATAATTTTGCAGAATTGGAGTCGTTTTACAAGATTGCTAATGATATGGGTTTTAAAATTGTGCAAAATTCATATTTATATCAAGCATGTGAATCATGTAGCGGAACAAATTTTTATTATATAATGCCAGATTTATCTATATGGAAATGTATCAATGATTTAAGCTATGATAAAGCATGTATCGGACAGATAGATAATAATGGAATTATAAAATTTAATTTAACAAATTTTTTGGATTGGCTTGATAATGCAGATTGTACTGCTGATGTAAAATGCAGAAAATGTAAATTGATGCCAGATTGTTATGGAGGATGTACGTTATACAGGTCAAAAAATGGAAAAAGATCTTGTAAGGAATTTGCTATGTGTTCTGTTCCTTATATGTATGAGGGGGATCAAAATCCATGAGAATATACTTATTTATTGTTATGGGGTTGTTTTCGATTCTGGGTGCTGGAATCAGATTCCTGACAATGGATACTATTTCCAATTTGATTGACACACCTGCCAGCAAGTATATAATCATGATAAGCGCATTGATGTTGACTGAAGTTATTTTGAATTCACTTGCAGAATATATAAAGCGGGTCAGTTCAATAAAGGAGGTAGTGGGGCGCGACAGGAGGTTGATTAATAAGTCTGTGTGTATAGATTACAGTTTCCATGAATCCCAAGAATATAATGACAAGCTGGAAGTTTTTAGAACGACATTTGAAGATGAAACGGGGAAAATAAATTCATTTTGCGAAGTGGTTACAGGCGTCTGTACTATCGTTATGTTTTGTTTCTTTCTTTTGAAAAATATGTCTGTGATAAATTCAGTTATCAACATTATGATACTTGTGAGCTTTTTGCTTTTGTCTGGAGCGGCAGAATACAAAAATTCCACGTATATGTATGACTACTGGGAGGATTATAAGAAAAATACACGACTATACAACAGGATTTCAGACATATTTGTTAAAAGGGACTATGTACTCGAAAGAAAGTTCTTCAATTTTACGAATTTCTTCATAGAAAAATTCGATTCGGAATTTGATTCTGCACTTAAAAAGAATAAGAAAGCAGGAAAAAAGAGAATGATACTGGAACTGAAAAGTGAATTATGTGTTGTTCTTTTTTTTATGTTTGAGATCGTGTATCTTGTAATACTCAAATTTTCAGATAAGGTTACTTTAGGAGCAGTAACAGCAATATTAACGTTTTCGGCAAGTATTTTTTTAATCATATCTGAAGGATTATATGCCATACCTGACCTATTGAGAATGATAAAAAATAAAAAAGAATTAGATACGTTTTTATATAATAATTTAGAAGATAGTACAGAATATTTACCCCAAAGTAATCAGGAAAATGATACATGTATTTCTATTAAAAATCTTAGTTTTTATTATGAAAAAGGAAAAATCATTTTTGATAACTTCAATTTTGAAATAAAAAAGGGTAAGCATTATGCGATAGTGGGGCAGAATGGCATTGGAAAAACGACGCTTGTGAAGTTGATAAGCGGTTTATATAAGCCTGCCAAGGGTGTAATAAAAGTGAATGGCACGGTGGTTGCTCTTTTTCAGGATTATAATAAATATCCTTATTCTATGAGAGAAAATATTTTTTTAGGTGAAAACGAAATGGAATCCGAAAAAAATCTAATGTTTGAATTTGATGATGGTATTTTTATGGATTCGAAACTTACAAATATGAACGATGATGGAATCGAGATTTCCGGAGGACAGTGGCAAAAAGTGGCACTGGAAAGAATATTGGCGCACAAGGCTGATATTATCATACTGGATGAGCCGACTTCCAATCTTGATCCTTTGGTTGAGGCTAAGATCTATGATGAATATATCAAGAAGTTTGAAGGCAAGACTTTGATTGTGATTACGCACAGATTAGGCTTCCTTTCCGATTTCGACCAGATCGTAGTATTGGGCAATGAAGGAGTAATTGAGACGGGAACTCATAGCGAACTTATTAAGAACAAAGATTCATTTTATAAGAAAATGTTTGACAAACAGAAGGAACATTATGAAAAAAAGACTATCGTATGAAAGTGTAAAGATAATATGGAATCTTTCGCACAGGAATTGTGTCGTGATGATACTTATACAGCTTCTCTGCTCTTTTTTACCTGTTTTGCTTGCTACGTCCGACAGAATATTTATAAATGTGATAGGGACTGAAAGAAATATTGTAAGGATTCTTTTCTTTGCAGGAGTTTTCGTCACAATTTACGCTCTAAAACAGATGGTACAGATAATATACAGCCACTATTATGTTACATATAAATTGCTGCCGTTCTATGAAAAGGAGATAAAAAAGAAGCTTTTTTTGAAATCTGATCATATTAAGTTAGCTGATTATGATAAATCTGAATTGATTAATGATTCTGTAAGGGCTAAGAATGCAAGTGTCAATTTATTTAGAATATTTCAATCTTATGTTGAAATAGGCGGAACAGTATTAAGCTGTATCTTGATCTGTTTTGGTGCCTTTTTTATAAAGTGGTATGTAGCTTTATCAATTCTTCTGATTGCTTTGTCATCATTTATAGAAAATTACGCAAAATTAAAAATAGAGGAACAGGACTTATACAAGAAAACTCAGATTGAAAAAGAATATAATATAAATGCAGATTTTATTTTTAAAGCGAGTGCATTTAAAGAGGTAAAACTCTTAAATGCTGCCGATTTTATAAAAGGCAAATGGAATATCTGTGCTGTGAACCTTTTAAACGAAAAGAAACAAAAGAGCTTGAAATTATACATAACAGGTAATTTATTTGGAATAATAACCAGTCTTATAACTATTGCTTCCTACGCTATATTGTTTAATTCTTATCTTAAGGGAAGCATAGATGTATCGTCGTTATCGTATGCGCTGATATCTTATATTTCAATCTCTGAAATGATTACATCTGTTTTTGATGTGACAGGAATTCTTGCCCAGTTTATAGTTCTAGTTAATCCTTTTTATCAGTACATGGATAGATGTAAGAAAAGCGAGGAAACAGGTGCTTTAAAAGAAAGGCTTAATAGTATAAAGTTTGAAAATGTAAGCTACAGGTATGTTTCTCAAAAAAGAAGCGCGGTTAAAGGTATTTCTTTTACTGTATCTGACGGTGAAAGAGTTGCGATAGTCGGCGAAAACGGGGCGGGAAAAAGCACATTGATAAAACTGATAGGCGGCTTGCTTATTCCTGATACAGGCAATATATTTTTTAATGATAAGAATGTCAGAGGGATTTATGAAAATGATCTGTGCAGGCATTTTACTGCAGTTCCACAGGATATAAATGTTTATCCAGTTTCTTTTTATGAAAATATGACCTTTGGCAACAGTGAATATGAGAATCTGTTGGACGGAGAACTAAAATCTTTAAAACTTGATGGTAAAATGGAGCACGCATACGATATAGTTGGAAAGGAGTTTGGAGGTATAGAATTATCCGGCGGGGAAAAACAAAAAATGGCTATTATAAGAGCAAAAATAAGGAAAGCAGATATAGTTTTGCTAGATGAGCCTACAAGTGCAATCGACCCTTTGCAGGAGGCGGATATACTTGAAAAGATG
Organism: uncultured Lachnospiraceae bacterium; assembly: GCA_902796595.1. Classification (GTDB taxonomy): domain Bacteria; phylum Bacillota; class Clostridia; order Lachnospirales; family Lachnospiraceae; genus Catonella. Next base: position 6,970 of record CADBPM010000057.1, read on the forward strand.
GATGAGCTCATTTGTGGCAAAACAAGTGTTATAGTTTCACACAGATTATCCTATACTAGATATGCAGATAAGATAATTGTACTAAAAAACGGGGAGATCGTCGAAATGGGGGCTCATGATGAGCTTTTAGGTAAAAATGGCGAATATGCAAGGTTATGGAATTTACAGGCAAGTGGATATGGTCTGGCGTGAATAAGGTAAGAAACTGCAAAGTCAATGAAAAGAACAGGTGTATTCCTGTTCTTTTTGTGTTATGATAGGGAAGACGGTTGCACTTTTTAAAAAGCTGGAGGAAGGTATGAAACTATCACTTAGGGCAAAGCAGATCGCAGCGCTTATACTGGTCGTTGTTGCTGTTATAGTGTTTATAAGGCTTGTAATCGCAATGACCCCATCGAGAACAGTAGAACCGCTTTCAAAGTATTACGGTTTAACCGGAGATACGGCAAAGCTTATAATAAATACAAATGAGTCTGAAGGAAAGGCAATAGTTGCAGAAAAAAACGGATATATAGATGTCGATACGGCATCGACTTTGGTATCAAGGATCTACCCTGATACGGGAGACGATTTTGTAGTATATACAGATCCCGATTCTGTGTATGTTTATACGCCTGACGAGCTTACCTATACGCAGAATGGAGAAGAAAAGAGTGCTAAGATCGCGCCGGTCGTAAAGGGTGAAGATGGCACAAGGTACATTTCAACCGAACTGTTACAGAGCTTTTTTGACATGCGGGTGAATGTGAGTGAAAATCCGGGAAGAATAGTTATTTTCTCGGATGATAAGACTTCATTTGAATATAGGGACAGTAAAAAGGAAACAGCGGTAAGAGTTGATGCCAATATCAAGAGCAATGTGCTTGAAAATGCGAAGAAGGGAACAAAGCTTTATGTCCTTGGAGAGTCTGAGGAAAAGGACTTTATAAAGGTTCTTACCGAGGATGGCGTGATCGGATATGCAAAGCTAAATACTCTGGGGGATGTAAAACAGGAGAAGCTTTCTTTTAAAAGGAAGAATGACAGCGAGATCTACACAAGTGTAAAGAGAGATTCGAAGGTTGTACTTGCATGGCATCAGGTCACAAATGCGACTGCAAACGGCAATCTTTCGGGATACCTGAACGGTGTTAAAGGGGTAAATGTTCTTTCGCCGACATGGTTTGCTGTTATGAATCAGGAAGGGGACCTTTCAAGTATTGCGGATGAATCTTATGTAAATCTGGCGCACAGCATGGGGATGGAAGTGTGGCCGATTGTAAATGATTTCAACACAGATATAAATTTCGCTGATATTTATGGTACAGAGAGCGGCAGAAAAGCTCTTATCGCCAATATCATGTATTTTATAAGAGAGTATGATCTGGATGGCATAAACATCGACTTTGAGAAGGTGACAGCAAAGCTTTCTCCTGACTACACCCAGTTCATCAGGGAGCTTTCGGTTAAAATGAGGGCTGCAGGAAAAGTTTTGTCTGTGGATACATACATTCCTACTGAATATACAGCTTATTTTGACAGAACAGAAATTGCGACAGTTGCAGATTATCTTGTGATAATGGCTTATGATGAGCATTACGCTGGAAGCAGTACGGCAGGAAGTGTTTCTACTGTATCGTGGGTAAAGAAGGGAATTAAAAATTCGCTTGAACTTGTGCCGGAAGAAAAGCTTATAGTAGGGCTACCTTTTTATACAAGACTCTGGAGGGTTGGAAAAGATTCTCTTAAGAGTGAGGCTCTTTCTATGGATGGAGGTCTTAATGCAGTCTCAAATGCAGGCAAGACGCCAACATGGAGCGAGAAGTCATGTCAGTATGTGGCAAAATGGAAAGATGGCGGGGATACCATGAAGATATGGCTTGAAGAGGAAAGGTCGATCGCGGCAAAGCTTGACGAAGTAAGCAAGGATGCACCGAATTGCAGCGGTGTCGCTTTCTGGAAGCTGGGGCTTGAAAGAGATGCTGTATGGGATGCGGTTACCAAGTGGGTAAATAATAAAAATTGACGTAATAGTCCGGCTGTGATATAATTAGGGTTTGCACTGTGTGAAAGTAATGTTGAAATGCGTGTAAGTACATTTCAACCTGAGAAAGGATTAAATATTGAAATTTGAAGAAATGCAGATCAATCCGCTGATCCAGAGGGCAGTGAGTGATCTTGGATATGAAGAGGCAACCCCTATACAGAGTAAGGCAATCCCGGAGGCTCTTACAGGACGTGATATAATAGGACAGGCACAGACCGGTACAGGTAAGACCGCTGCTTTTGCGATTCCTGTTCTTGAGCATATCGATCCGGACCTTAAGCAGGTTCAGGCACTTATACTTTGTCCTACAAGAGAGCTTGCACTTCAGGTGGCAGGCGAATTCAGAAAGCTTTCAAAATATATGCACGACATAAAGCTTTTGCCTGTTTACGGCGGTCAGGATATAGTAAAGCAGATAAGGTCACTTCGTCAGGGGGTTCAGATAGTTGTTGGTACTCCGGGGCGTATCATGGACCACATGAGGAGAAAGACAGCCAAGTTTGAGCATGTAAATCAGATCGTACTTGATGAAGCAGATGAAATGCTTGATATGGGCTTTCGCGATGATATAGAGACTATACTTCAGGGAGTTCCTGCCGAACGTCAGACTTTGCTTTTTTCTGCTACAATGCCTAAGCCTATAAGAGACCTTGCTGCAAAGTATCAGCATGAAGCAATAGATATACAGATAGCTAAAAAGGAACTTACAGTTAAAAATATAGACCAGTATTACCTTGAAGTGCGTCGCGACCGCAAGGCGGAAGTGCTTTCAAGAGTTCTCGATGTCTACAATCCGGAGCTTACAGTAATATTCTGCAATACTAAAATGAGGACGCAGGAAGTTGCAAATGAACTTCAAGAGCGCGGTTATTTTGCAGAAGGACTTCATGGCGACTTGAAGCAGCAGCAGCGCGACATGGTCATGGAAAATTTCAGAAACGGAAGGACAGAGATTCTTGTTGCAACTGATGTTGCCGCCAGAGGTATAGATGTAAGCGGAGTTGATCTTGTTGTGAATTATGACCTTCCCCAGGATGATGAATATTATGTTCATAGAATAGGAAGAACGGGAAGAGCCGGCAAGAGTGGACTTGCTATTTCATTTGTGTCAGGACGTGAGATAATAAAACTTAAAGAAATCATGCGTTACTGCCATACAAAGATATTGCTTAAGCCTGTCCCTACCCTTGATGATGTTACAAATACCCGCGTTAACTACATTTTTGACAAGGTTAATTCTATTCTTGAGGATGAGAGCGAAGATCTTTCAAAGATGTCTGATATCATAGAAGACAAGGTCAATGAAGCCGACTACACGTCTCTTGATGTGGCAAGTGCATTTCTTAAGCTTTACCTTGATTCCAAGATGGGAAATTCTGCTGATCAGAATGATGATGACCTTACAGATTCATACGATGACAGCGGTTCAGGAGACAAGGTAAGACTTTTCATAAATATCGGAAAGAAAGACAGGATAAGACCTGGTGATATACTTGGTGCGATAGCGGGTGAATCGGGAATTTCCGGTAAGCTTGTCGGCGAGATAAAGATGTATGATAAATTTACCTTTGTTGAAGTTCCGAAGGAATATGGAAATTCTGTACTTCAGGCTATGAAGAATGCCAAGATAAAGGGTAAGAAGATAAATATACAGCGTGCCAGAAAAAACAGAAGGTAAGGTTTTAGAAAGGTCAGGCGATCATTGTGACTACTGAATATCTGGATCTTGTGGAGTGGCTTCGTGAATGTAAAAATGATAGGGACGGAGTTATAACACCTGAGATACAACATGCCGGAGATATAATTAAGGCAGGAGGGCTTGTGGCCTTCCCGACTGAGACTGTATACGGGCTTGGCGGGGACGGACTTAATGCCGAAGCTTCAAAGAAGATTTATGCTGCAAAAGGCAGACCTTCAGACAATCCGCTTATCTTACATATCACAGAAATGGAAGATCTTTACGGCATAGTAGAGGAAATTCCGGAGGCTGCATGTATTCTTGCAGAAAAATACTGGCCGGGACCTCTTACCATGATATTTAAAAAGAAAGACTGTGTGCCATACAGTACGACTGGCGGTCTTGATACTGTTGCCGTCAGGATGCCGAGTCATAAGGCTGCAAGAGCACTTATAAAGGCAGCAGGTACACCAATCGCGGCACCAAGTGCCAATTCATCAGGCAGACCGAGTCCTACCAAGGCTTCACATGTAAAAGAAGACCTTAATGGCAAGATAGAAATGATCATTGATGGCGGAGAAGTCGGGATAGGGCTTGAGTCCACAATAGTAGATGTTACCGGAGAAACGCCGGTAATGTTGCGCCCTGGCTACATCACCAAGGAAATGCTTGATGAGCTCTTTGGCAAGGTTGAAATAGACCCGGTGATCACAACCCTTCATCCTGATCCCAATCTTAAACCTAAGGCACCTGGAATGAAATATCGTCATTATGCTCCGAAAGGAGATATGACTATTTTTGAGGGCGAGAGCGAGGCAGTGGTAGCAAGGATAAATGCAGAAGCCACAGAAGCAAAAAAGAATGGACATGTGACTGCAGTTCTTGCCACAGACGAGACAAAGGATAAGTATAATGCTGATTATGTCTTTTCTGTAGGCAAAAGGAGTAATCCGGAAGAGGTTGCCCATAATCTTTTTGATGTACTCAGAGAATTTGATGAAGTTAAGGCTGACAGGCTTTTTTCTGAGAGTTTTTCGGGAGAAAAGCTTGGTCTTGCGATAATGAACCGCTTGCGTAAGGCGGCGGGGTATAATATAATCAAGGTTGACTGATCATGACTGATAATATAGTCTTTGTTTGTAACGATAATACAACTGTAAGCCCCATGGCAGAGGCGATATTTAAAAATCTATCCTCGGATTCCGGCATCAGTGCGGTTTCAAGAGGTACTGTTGTGCTGTTTTCGGAACCTGTTAATCCTAAGATTTCAACCGTAATGGAAAATCATAATCTTACTTTTGAGCATATACGAAGTGTGCAGCTTATTGCAGATGATGTAACAGACAGTACGCTTGTACTTACTATGAGCGATAAGCTAAAAAAACAGGTAAAAGAGATAGTACCTCAGGCAAGATTTTTATATACCCTTAAGGAGTACTGCGGAGAAACGGGAGATGTGAAGGACCCATACGGCGGGACTCTGGTGGATTATGAGGACTGCTACAGTGAGATAGTTCGTCTTATAAAGAAAACTATATACAGACTTGATGAGGAACGGCATACTGAAAGCAAGGCGCTTGCTGTAGCCAAAGAAAATCTTGAGTCATACGAAGAAGGAGAAAAAGATGAAGATAGCAATAGGCAGTGATCATGGCGGTTTTGAATTAAAGGCTGAGGTTATGAAACACCTCTCTGACAGGGGAATAGAATTTAAGGATTTTGGCTGCTACGACGCTAATTCATGTGATTATCCAGATATTGCAAAGCCTGTAGCAAAAGCAGTTGTAAATAAGGAATATGATTTTGGTATTCTTATTTGTGGTACAGGTATAGGCATTTCAATTACTGCAAACAAGATAAAGGGAATACGTGCGGCACTCTGCTCTGACTGCTTCTCAGCCGAGGCAACAAGACTTCATAATAACGCCAACATACTTGCAATGGGCGGCAGAGTAGTCGGACCTGGACTTGCATTAAAGATTGTAGACACCTTCCTTGATACACCATTTTCAAATGAAGAACGTCATATAAGAAGAATCAATAAAATAGAAGAATAACAGGCAAAGAGCGTAGGGTACTGTGCCTGTTTTTAAAGAGCACGGTCATTAGCCGTGCTCTTTGATATAGGAGGCAAGTTCTTCTACAGGGGCTCTGAGAGTGTCGTAACTGCCTTCATAGACAATATTAAGAAGCCCTGAGAGGGCTCTCATGGCTGCAATGCTCTGTTCTTTGGTGATGAGGTCTGTTTCCATGGCATCCGCAAATTCATCTGCATCTACAAGCTTTATAGTGTTGTCGGGGTATACGAGTATGTCGAGAAGCATATCATTCATTGTTATGGTGCGGTCTTCTATGATAAGCTCCATAATGTCGTTATACCAGTAAAGCAGATCTCCGTCTGCAGTGATCTTTTTGCTTACTTTTACGCCTAACTTAGGATAATAGGCTGAAAGTCCTCCTGCCATGTCGGTGCGCTCTTTTAAGGCAGTCCAGGAGGTAAGGATAAGGTCTTCAGATATATGATAAATTACGTCTTTTTTCAGAAGGATATTTTCTTCAGGAATATATCTTCTTCTATAGATGTTAAAATCTGTATATTTTTGTGGATCATAGTTTATCATAATGAGATCCTCCTTGGCGAAAAATTAACAAATATAAAAATACATAAAGCCTATATTAACATCATAGCATATAGTGAGAAAATGTACCAGTAAAAATTACAAATATGGGAATAACCTTTCTGACAGAAACGATTTACAGAGAGGTTTGTGCCAAGGGATTGTAGTTTTTATACAAAGGAGGGGAAAATGATCGTTCCTGAATTTTTGAAAAAGGGAGATGTGATCGGCGTTACTGCTCCATCCGCAGGCATCATGGAGGCAGCCGATCTTGTAAGACTTGAGAATGCCAAGATGAATCTGGAAGAAAGAGGATATTCTGTAAAGGAAACTCCGGATGTGCGTAAATGCCTGCATGGAAGAAGTGACAGTGCGAAGGTAAGAGCAGAGGAGTTTATGGGACTGATAACAGATCCGGAGGTTAAGTATATCGTCTCGGCAGCAGGCGGAGATTTTCTTTCGGAAATGCTTCCATATATCAATTTTAAAAAGATAGCTGAATTTCCAAAGTGGTTTCAGGGGTATTCAGATAATACGGGACTTACATATACTATGACTACTCTTGCTGATGTAATGACTGTTTACGCTGGAAATTTTTCTGACTATGGCATGGCAGACTGGCATAAGTCGGTAAGCCGCCATTTGGACACAATTGCCGGACATTTAGAGGATCAGCATGATTACCAGATGTATGAGGCTGAATTTCAGGACAGAATTACAGGTGTTGAGGGATTCAAGCTTACAGAGCAGGTGAAATATTTCATCCCTGATGGAAGCAATGAAGTAGATATGAGCGGAAGGCTTTTAGGCGGATGTCTTGATGTGCTCACTGATCTTTGCGGTACGGCTTTTGACGGTACTAAAAATTTTATAAGAAGTACAGCAAGCGATGGTATTATATGGTATCTTGAAAGCTTTGCGCTCCCTTCGGAAAGACTTGAAATGTCACTTTGGCATTTAAGACAGGCAGGGTGGTTTGATACGGCTAAGGGCTTTGTGTTTGGCAGACCTTGCTTCTTCTCCTCAGCTTACAATGTTGAATTTAATGATGCTGTTATGAATGCTCTTGGGGATATGAATGTACCTGTGATCACAGGTGCCGATATAGGACACAGGCCACCAAGGCTTACAATGATAAATGGTGCACTTGCTAAAATAAAGCTTAATGAAGAAGGTTTTACGCTTCATTACGACTTTGAAGCAGATGTGCCGGACAGAGAGATATAATATATGAATTTTTTTCAGAGATTTTTTGGACATCTTAGTACGATAAATCATCATAAAAGGCTTGTAAGAAAGGGTTGCTTCAGGCTGGGACTCTACAGACAGGGGCTTATGCATGATCTGTCAAAATATTCTCCTACTGAATTCTTTGTAGGGGTTAAATACTATCAGGGATTCAGAAGTCCCAATTTTGCGGAAAAGGAAGCAAATGGAGGAGTCAGCCTTGCATGGCTTCATCATAAAGGCAGAAATAAGCACCATATAGAATACTGGATTGATTATGATAATGACAAAACGCATGAAGGGGCAACAATGATAGGCATGAAAATGCCGGCAAGATATGTTGCCGAGATGTTCTGCGACAGGCTCGCCGCCAGCAAGACTTATAAGGGCAGTGAGTATAAGCAGTCCGATCCATGGGAATATTATGCAAAGGTCAATAAGCACTATATCATACATCCGGAAACAAAGACTATGCTTGAAAAGCTGCTTATAATGGTAAGAGATGAGGGTGAGGACAAGGCATTTGACTATATAAAAAATGACCTTCTGGTGAATGGATACTAAGATTTCATCTCTGTTTATTTGATGTGAGCAAGATGAACAAAAAATTGTATATGTAGCTTGACGGTTTTGCTATATACTTGTATTATATACAGGTGAGTCGATTTATTAACAAAAGACGGCTATGCTCTTATTCAGAGTGACGGAGAGTTAAGGCTCTGTGAAGTCACGGCAACCCCCTTTGGGGAAGGTGCCAACCTGAGCGGGTTTTCCCGAACAATAAGAGGATTTGGTTGTTATCAGGTCCATTGTTATCAGGATATTTGAGTAAGAGGCAGCAATGCCTCTTTTTTATTGACTTTATCTTTGATGAAGTCAGCCAGTCCGGCGTGTGAGGACATAAAAGCAAGGCAACGTAAGTTGTTTTGCTGCAAACAATTTATTTTTTGTGAAAGGATCATATCATGGAAAAGAGATTATTTACTTCAGAATCTGTAACCGAAGGACATCCGGATAAAATCTGCGATCAGATTTCAGATGCTATTCTCGATGAGCTTATAAAGCAGGACCCTATGAGCCGTGTTGCTTGCGAGACAACTGTATGCACAGGTCTTGTACACATCATGGGCGAGATCACCACAAATGCAAATGTTGATTATCAGAAGATAGCAAGGGATACGATCCGCGAGATCGGCTATGATGACAGCAGCAAGGGCTTTGATGCCGATACCTGCGGTGTGCTTCTTTCAATAGATAAGCAGTCAGCAGACATTGCAATGGGAGTTGACAAGGCTCTTGAAGCGAAAGAGGGGGAAATGACTGATGCCGAGATCGATGCTATCGGTGCAGGCGATCAGGGTATGATGTTCGGATATGCAAGCAATGAGAATGAGGAGTATATGCCTTATCCTATAAGCCTTGCTCATAAAATCACAAGAAAGCTTACAGAAGTAAGAAAGGATGGTACCCTTCCATATCTTCGTCCGGATGGCAAGAGCCAGGTTTCTGTAGAATACGATGAAAATGGCAAGCCGGTTCATCTTAATGCTGTTGTTCTTTCAACTCAGCATGATGAAAATGTTACTCAGGAGCAGATTCACAAGGATATAAGAAAATATGTTCTCGATCCTGTTCTTCCTGCAGAGTTTGTCGATGACAAGACAAAGTTCTATATCAACCCTACAGGTCGTTTTGTAATTGGTGGTCCTGCCGGAGATTCAGGTCTTACAGGACGTAAGATAATAGTAGATACTTATGGCGGATATGGTCGTCATGGTGGCGGTGCTTTCTCAGGTAAGGATTGCACAAAGGTAGATCGTTCAGCTTCTTATGCAGCCCGTTATGTTGCAAAGAACATTGTTGCCGCAGGTCTTGCCGACAGAGCAGAGATCCAGCTTTCTTATGCGATCGGTGTTGCTACACCTACATCTATCAATATAGATACATTTGGAACTGGCAAGCTTTCAGAAGAGAAGCTTGTAGAAATCATCCGCGATAACTTTGATCTCAGACCGGCAGGAATAATAAAGATGCTTGACCTTAGACGCCCTATTTACAAGCAGACAGCATCATACGGACATTTTGGACGTACAGATGTCGATCTTCCTTGGGAGAAGCTTGACAAGGTTGATGATCTTAAGAAATATCTTGCGTAAGGTTTATTTTACCAATAAGACCCGGTGCTTTAAGTAGTACCGGGCTTTTTACTTTGTGACTATAAAAATTTGCTTTCTATTCCCTAAAAACAGCGACAGATAGTATATGTTTGTGATAAAATGGTTATGTATCTGTGCTCTTATGAGCTATATTTTGGGGAAAAGCCTGAGCTAAGTCTTAGACTTTCATCGGTGTTGCTGCAGGCACAACACCGGGTGACACTATGCCTGCGGCAAGGCATGATAAATGAAGTTAAAAGGAAGGATAGCAGTGGCATTTACTGTAGTGCTTGTTTTTCCGCTGCTCCTTATATCGATCGCTGTCTATACAATAGTGCATGTCAGGTTTGATGTGCCGGGACAGCCGCTTATTTTTGACCAGAATACTATATCAGAGATCGCAAATCCTGTGGAATATGTAAACAGAAGGACGCGGGGCACTTACAATGAGGTTTCGCTATGTATGAGAAATACACCGGAAAGACTTACTGATAAAGAATACCTTGACGGTATAGAACAGAGACTTTCTGTATATAAATCTTCTATTGTGGTTGCAATGAATGGCAAAGTAACCTACAATGGAAATGAGGAGATCTTTGAAAAGGCAAAGGTCATACTCGGACGGACCGCAGCTATAACTGACAGTGCGGATAATGGTATTTATTTTGGAGATAAAGGCATACTTGTAAAGAAGATGACGAGATCTGTTTCCTATGGCACAGTAGCCTCGGTATTTATACTTACAGATCTTGATGACTTTGTCAGCAATTTAAAGAAAAGTCTTGTAAGCTTTGCAGTGTGCGTTGTTCTTATAATGCTCCTGACGGCGGGAATTCTTGCAATATGGTTGTATGGAGCTATTTTGAGACCGATAAATTATCTCAGGCATTCAACCGAGAAAATGCGTCAGGGCTCTCTTGATACACCGATTACGCCTGTGTATCATGATGAGATAGGAGACCTTTGTACGGATCTTGACAAGATGCGTGAGTACATGAAGGATCTTCTTGCCGATAAGAACAGGCATGAACGAGATACAAGAGATCTTATAGTAAATATGTCGCACGACTTAAAGACACCGCTTACTTCTATAAGAGGTTATTCGGAAGGTTTGCTCGAGGGGATTGCCAAAACCCCTGAGAAGCAGGACAAATATGTTCGCACTATATACACAAAGGCAAGAGATATGACAGATCTGATCGATGAGCTGTCAACTTATGCCAAGATAGATACAAATACAATACCATATAATTTCCGCCTTATAAATATTTATGATTACCTTGAAGAAACTATAACAGAACTTAGGACTGATATGGAGATACAGAACATGGATCTAGTCTTCTTCCCGTATGCAGACAGGAGCATTGATGTTATAGCGGATCCGGAGCAGTTACGCAGAGTGATAAATAATATAATTTCTAACTCGATTAAGTATCGCGATCCGACAAAAAAGGGTATAATAAGTATAAGGACTCTTGATGCGGATGATTCTGTCCGTATCGAGATGATAGACAATGGTCTGGGAATAGAAAGCAAGAGTCTGTCACATGTATTTGAACGCTTTTACAGGGCAGACGAGTCAAGAAATTCAAGGATTGGCGGTTCGGGACTTGGCCTTGCTATAGTTAAGAAGATCATAGATGAAAGCGGTGGAAGAATTTGGGCTGAAAGTGAACCAGGTGTTGGTACCACTATGGTCTTTACTTTAAGAAAATCTTTTATCAGATCTGGAATGATAAGGAATCTTGATCCTGCTTTTATGCTTGAAAGCAGCGAAAATGACCAGAAAAAAACAAAGATCAGGAGGAGAAGGGTATGAGCAAAATACTCATTATTGAAGACGAAGAGGCAATAGCAGAACTTGAGAAGGATTATCTTGAACTTTCTGAATTTGAAGTAACTATTGAGAACAATGGGACAGAAGGACTTCAGAGAGCACTGAAGGAAGATTTCGACCTTATCGTTCTCGATGTCATGCTTCCGGGAACAGATGGATTTGAGATCTGCCATCAGGTAAGACAGATAAAGAATATACCTATTATCATGGTATCGGCAAAGAAGGAAGACATTGATAAGATAAGAGGTCTTGGAATCGGTGCCGATGATTACATGACAAAGCCATTTTCACCAAGCGAACTTGTAGCAAGAGTAAAGGCACACCTTGCAAGCTACAAGCGACTTATCGGCAAAGACGAAAGCCGCAATCAGTGGATTGAGATAAGAGGTCTTAAGATTGATAAGACAGCAAGAAGAGTTTTTGTAAATGGCGAGGAAAGAGATTTCACAACAAAGGAATTTGATCTTCTTGCCTTTCTTGCAGAGCATCCAAACCATGTATACAGCAAGGATGAGCTTTTCAAGGAAATATGGCAGATGGATTCAGTCGGAGATATTGCGACTGTAACTGTACATATTAAGAAGATTCGTGAAAAAATAGAAGCGGATTCATCACATCCACAGTACATTGAGACTGTCTGGGGAGCTGGTTACCGCTTCAAGGTTTGATCAGAAGATCGCCGGAAATACTTTATGAGGATGATTGTATTATAGTGTGCGTAAAGCCTGCCGGAGTTCCAAGTGAAGGCGGCAAGGGGCGCACAGCGGACATGGTAAGTCTTTTAAAGAATCATGTTGCCGGAAAGACAGGCGGACACCTGCCGTATATTGCCTGTGTTCACCGTCTGGATGTTCCGGTGGCAGGACTTATGGTCTATGCTAAAACGCGGGAAGCTGCGGCATCGCTTTCAGATCAGATTAAGAAACATAGCTTTGAAAAAGAGTATGTCTGTGCTGTAACCGGAGCTCTTGAGACTGAGGCTTCGGCCACCTTTATGGAGCGCAGGGACATGCTTTTTTTTGACCATAAGACTAATTTTTCCGGTGTCGTAAAGGAAGGTATCAAGGTATTTGATAAGGCAGAGATAAAAGAAGCAAAACTGCTATATAGGATAATAGCAAAAGACGGTGACAGAGCTCTTGTAAGAGTAAAGCTCCTGACAGGAAGGCACCATCAGATAAGGGTGCAGATGGCAGAGATCTTTCATGGCATAGAGGGTGATACAAAATATAATCCGGATGAAAGAGAGACTGACAGCCACAAGCTCAAACTTGAATGTTGTCATTTGGGATTTATTTCTCCATCAAACGGGAAAAAGCTGAATTTTGACAGAGAGCCGTCTTTTGATTGAAATGTTTTTTTGTGCCAGAAAGGGGAATAAAAAGGGGGTATTATGAAATTTACAGGAAAAAGAATGGTGCTCACTGTGTTCGCCACAGCATGTATGCTTTCCTGCACTCCTGCGGGGAGTTTTGCAGGAAATACAGCTTATGTTGCAAGCGCTGAGGCAGCAGTCAAAGCACCGGCGTTAAATAAAACAAAGATCAGTATTTATGTAAACAAAACGTATACTTTAAAGGTAAAGAATAACAAGAAAAAAGTAAAATGGAGTTCTACAGATAAAAATATCGCAAAGGTCAGCAAAATGGGCAAGGTAACTGCTCTTGCCGAAGGGGAATGCTATATAAAGGCAAAGGTAAAGGGCGGCAAAATCTACAAGTGCCTTGTCAACGTAAGAAGAAAGATGCTTAAAAAGGCGTATTTTGACAAAGAGGATCTTGTACTTGCGCCGGGAGAAAAAGGAGAAAAGAAAGTAATTACCAAGCCGGAGAATTATTCCAATGAAGACTTTTCATGGTCTTCTGCAAATGATTGTGTTGCCACAGTAAGCAAGAAGGGCAAGGTTAAGGCTGTGTCAGAAGGAAGAGTTATGATCACGGCGATAAGAGGTGATGTCATAGCTTCTTACTATGTCACAGTTGCTCCAAAGCCTCTTGAGTCGCTTACTATGACAGGACTTATGCCTGTGATGTATGAAGGTGAAAATCAGAAACTGCTTTGTTATACCAATCCGGATAACTATACGGCGAAGGACCTTACATGGTCATCTTCAAATACAGATATAGCAGAGGTTGACGAGGAAGGTGTTGTTAGCGCAAATCTTGCAGGAACAGCAATAATAACAGCTAAAAGAGGGGATGTTAGCGCATCGTTTCCTGTAACTGTTCGTTCGGCAACTGTTTTAAATGATTCTTCTGTAATCACTATCAATACAAAGGAGGGTAATCAGAAGCTTGTTACTATAGATAATCCGAGAAGAACAAAGATGTATATAGGCACATCGGGAGATAACAGTGTTTCCGGTACGGGTATAAAAGCAGAATGGTTTGGGGATTCAAAGGGCGTTACGCCGACTGCTTCGGCAGAGGGATTTGATAAGCTCCAGCTTTTAGTCACAGGGTACAATGATGGAGATTATAAGGTTCTCATTTATAATGATGCAGGTCAGACTACGGCTATGGATGTTTCTGTTTCAAGTGTAGATACAAATGTAAATATCATGGTTGCAAACAGTTATTTTTCACTTGGTAAGCTTAGCTATTCAGCATATACAACCGCAAGCATGCTTCCGGGCTCCAATCTTGCACTTGTAAATCTGAATATAAAAAATACAGGTTTTTCAAAGCTTGTTATCGCTCCGAATGGAAGTGTCAAGAATGTAGCGAGTGTCACAGCAAAATATACGGTTTATGATGAAAAAGGTGATGTGGTAAAGACTTCCAATGAGATAGAGCTTCCAGGAGCAAACACATCAAAGGAATATGATCTTGGTGTTCTTAAACCAGGTGCTTATTATGTAGTTATTCATGACATTACACCTCAATATGAAGCCGAATAAACTTATTATAGTAAAGGTACCAAAGGTGAATGACAGAATTTTATTTATGGAGAAGATAAATGCAGCGGCATGTATACCGACTTATAGCAATGTTTCTGATCTTTATAGGAGCAATGGCTTTCTTTATAGGGCGGATGGATGAGACCGTTTCAACAAAAGAGACAGGAGTGACTGAGGTGTCAGAGGCCTCATTCCCTCTTGTCTCAATGTTTGCGGAGAATAATGAGATAAATGAACTTCATGGCTATGCCAATGATATTTCAAAGATTTCAAGGCAGGAGATAACTCCTGTTAAGGATGCGACAAGGCTTACAGTTATTGTAAAGCCTATGGAAAATAAGATAAAACAGGTATCTTATGAGCTTACGGATAAAACAGATGATACGATGGTTGGCAAGGGAGATGCGTCATATTTAAAGGAAAGAAAAGATGGCAGAATCGACGCTACGATAGAATTTAGTGATCCGCTGATGGCGACTACAGACTATTCACTGAAGATAATAACGGTGAATGGGAGCGGCAGGAAGACCTATTTTTATACAACACTTAGGTATCAGCAGGAGGACCACCTTGCGGATAATCTGAAATTTGTAAAGGAATTTGAAAAAGCAGAGTATTCAGGTGAAAATGAGGCTGCAATCCGACCTTATATTGAGACTGACACGTCTATGGATAACGCAAGTCTTGCACATGTAAATATTCATTCTTCTTATGACTGCATCGTTTTTAATAAGCTGAAACCTGAGAAGGTAAGCGAGACCAGTATATCTGTGATTGAAAATAATAATGACACATCAGCCTTCGTTTTTTCGGGAATCGTAAGGACAGGGAAGAAGACTCACAGATATTTCAAAGTGCGTGAATATTACAGGGTTCAGTATACAAGCAATGCGATGTATCTTCTGTCATACGACAGAACGATGGAGGAATATTTTGACCCTGATATGGCATCTTTAGTCAACAGCCAGTTGATGCTTGGAGTCACATCCAATAAAAAGAATGATCTGACCACATCTCCAGACGGCAACCTTATAGCCTTTGTACGGCGCGACGAGCTGTGGTACTATAGCTTTGCTGAAAATACAGTGGTCAAGGTTTTTTCTTTTATTGATGGCGACTACACTGATGACAGAGTTACATACGACCAGTCTGATATACAAGTCCTTGGAATGGACGATTCAGGAAACATAGATTTTACAGTCTATGGGTATATGAACAGGGGCGTTTACGAAGGTAGAAATGCAATAGTCCTCTATAGATATTTTAACGGTGAAAACAGAGTTGAAGAACAGCTTTGCATACCGGTGGATACTCCTTATCAGATGCTTAAGCGAGATATAAACGGATTCAGTTATGTGTCAGGAGAATCTTTTTATTATTTTGAAATAAACGGGACAGTTTATTCCTACTCGCTTATAAAGAAAAAACTGAATGTTGTTGTGGAGGGCGTTACAGACAGCACCTTCATTTATCTTAGGAAATCGCATTGTGTTGTATGGCAGGAAGAAAAGGATTATCTGAAGTCTGAAAGACTTGTGGTCATGGATCTTGAAACAAGGAAAAAAACTTATATTGATGCAGCTAAGGGAAAGAAGATCATTCTTTTTGGTGAAGTTGACAGCAACATGATCTACGGCCTTGCAAACCCGAAGAATATCATGACTAATCCGGATGGCTCGAAAGTTCTTCCGTGCAGTCAGATAAGGATAAGTGATGCGACAGGAAAGGTTCTTAAAAAATATCTTATAAAGAACAGATATGTTACAGATGTTAAAATAGATAATTCAGTAATAAGACTTACAAGGGTCATGAAGGATGACAACGGTAAATTTGTGAGTGCGTCATCCGACCAGATATTAAATAATGAGTCGGACGAGGACAAGGCAGTCAAGATAGTATCGAGGGTTACGGGCACGTATCTTACACAGTATTACATAACTCTGCCGTATGGCGCCGAGATCACAGAGACGCCAAAGCTTGCCGAAATTCCTAAAATGACTATCATTACAACTGATGTTACGGCGCATCTGCCTGAAGAAAAGGATAATGTGAAAAAGGTCTATTATGCCAGCGTTGCAGGTGAAATAAGCGCTTCAGGTGAAAATGCTGCAGAAATGATAAAGATTGCCGATGATGGCATGGGTTTTGTTGTCGATTCGGATTCCAATACTGTCTGGGAACGCGGAATAAAGGAAAATACAGGGTCCTGCAATGAAGTAGATGTGGATTATGCAACCGCAGAAGATACCTCTGTGCAGGGTGCGATAAGGCTTTTCCTCACATCGAAAGGAATTTATCTTTCAGATAAAGAGCTTTATTCTGCAAAAGGTGATATAATGGACATACTTTTGGCACAGGATTATATAAGTCCTGTTAATCTTACAGGGGCTTCTTTAGGCGAAGTACTTTATTATGTTGCAAGGAATACGCCAGTCATAGCTTTCACAGGAAAAGAGAAAGCAATCATAATAACCGGTTACACTTCAAATGAGATAGCCTATATGGATGGTCCGACCGGAAATATTTCAACCATGCCATACGATAAGGCGGTTGAAATATTTGAAAGTCAGGGAAATATTTTTATCAGTTCAACAGAGTAGGCTTTGATATTCAGAAAGAGAGGGAAAATATGTACGATGTTATAATAGCTGGTGCAGGTTATGCCGGCGCAGTCAGCGCAAGAGTACTTGCCGAAAAAGGCAAAAAGGTGCTTATATTAGAGGAAAGAGAACATATAGGTGGCAATGCCTATGATGAGGTTGATGAGCATGGAGTGATGATCCACACATACGGTCCGCATCTTTTCCATACTTCAGATAAAAAGGCTTATGACTTTTTATCACGTTTTACAAATTTTATCCCATATCACCATACTGTAATGGGAAATATCCATGGAAAATTTATGCCGATACCTTTCAACCTTAATTCCCTTTATGTGGCTTTCGATAAGGAAAAGGCAGAAAAGCTTGAAAAGAAGCTTTTAAAAGCCTATGGCGCCGAGACAAGAGTGCCTATACTGGAGCTTAAAAAGGCAAAAGACCCTGAGATCAGGGAGCTTGCAGAATATGTTTTTGAAAATGTCTTTGTCCACTACACAATGAAGCAGTGGGGATACAAGCCGGAGGAAATAGACCCTGCTGTTACTGCAAGGGTTCCGGTCATCACAACTCATAAGGATGGGTACTTTACAGATACTTATCAGGCAATGCCGGATGAGGGTTTTACAAAGCTTTTTGAAAAGATGCTTGACCATGAGAATATAAAAATCTGCCTTAACACAAACGCATTTGACAGGATTAAGCTTAAGGATGGCAAGATATTTTTTGATGGAGAGGAATTCAATGGCAAGTATATTTTTACAGGAATGACCGATGTGCTTTTTGAGAGAAAATTTGGTCCGCTTCCATACAGGTCACTTAGATTTGATTTTGAATACCATGATGTCTCCTCTTATCAGGAGGCACCTGTAGTAAATTATACTGTCAGTGAAGACTATACAAGAATAAGCGAGTTTAAGAAGTTTACCTGCCAGAAGGATGTAGCTGGGACTACTATTGTAAAAGAATATCCGCGCGCTTATGAGCCGGATTCCGACATGATTCCTTATTATGCTATATTAAATGATGATAACAAGGCTCTTTTTGCAAAGTATAAGGCTCTTGCCGATAAGTATGCTGGTCTGGTATTACTTGGAAGGCTTGCAGAATACAGATATTTCAACATGGATGCAATAACATCTCATGCACTTGAAATGGCAGAGAAGATCTAAGGGACAGGGAAAGAAAGGAACGAACAAACAATGAAAGTTTTGAGTATAGCAATTCCATGCTATAATTCCGCGGAATATATGGATCATGCGATAGATACCCTTCTTACAGGAGGGGACGATGTAGAGATACTTATAATTGATGACGGCTCGACCAAGGATAATACTCTTGAGATAGCAAAGGAGTATGAGAGAAAGTATCCGAATATCGTAAGGGCAATACATCAAGAGAATGGCGGCCATGGAGAGGCTGTAAATACAGGACTCAAGAACGCCACAGGCGTTTATTTCAAGGTTGTGGATTCAGACGACTGGGTTGATACAGAGGCATTTGGAAAGGTCGTAAGGTTCTTAAAGGAGACAATTGAGGACGGCAAGAGCCTTGATATGCTGTTATTTAATTATGTATATGAGAAGGTTTATGAGCATAAAAGACAGACAATAAGCTATAGAAACTGCCTTCCTGTAGAAAAGTTTTTTACATGGAAGGATACCGGAAGATTCAAGCCTTCACAGTATATCCTTATGCATTCAGTTGTATATCGTACAAAGCTTCTTCGTGATTGTGCCCTTGAATTGCCAAAGCATACATTCTATGTGGATAACATTTTTGTATACTATCCATTGCCGCATGTAAATACTATGTATTATATGGATGTGGATCTGTATCGATATTTCATCGGAAGAGAAGGACAGTCTGTAAATGAGGCGACTATGATAAAGCGTATCGACCAGCAGATAAGAGTCAATAAGCTTATCATAGATTATTATGACCTGTCAAAAATGAAGAATGCAAAGCTTAGAAAGTATATGCTTTCATATTTGGTCATGATGATGACCATTTCAACCGTATTTCTTATAAAGTCGGGCACAAGAGAAAATCTGGAAAAGAAGAAGGAGCTTTGGCAGTATCTTCGTGAAGCAAATCCTGCCATGGACAGGATGGTCCGTCATTCTCTGCTCGGATTGTCCATGCAGCTTAGAGGAAAGCCGGGCCGTAAGATAATCATCTGGGGATACCAGATAGCAAGAAAGCTGTATAAGTTTAATTAATGTATGATAAATAATAACAATAGAAAAGAAGTGAAAATGAAGAGAATTCTACTATTTACCCTATTTATTATTACGTTAATGGTGTCGGGGTGTGGTGATCTTAATGGTAATGCATGTGAAATAACATTTCCTGCTTACAAAGTTAATCAGACTGAATATAATGCTGATGCATTTAATATTACTCCATTTAAAATGCATATTACTTTGCCATAAAATGTATATATAAAGAATGTAAAAGATATGACTTTGGATGAAAAGCAAGGTGGAAATTCAATGATATATGCATGCGAAGATAAGGAAATATATGCATATATTGATTACGGAATATATAAGCCAGATAAAGATTTTACCCCCAAAGAAAATTATTACAGGCATGTTCTTTCAGACTGGATTTTGTCATCATTTGTTAATTGGGGCAGTGATTATACTTTTATCAGCCAAAACGATAAAACTGTAGTTGGAGAATGTGAAGTTTGCATAGATAATCACGATGGAAGTGATATAATAACTCACCAAGGTATTCTTGTATATAATGATGAGCTTGGGGTATATGTAAAAATTGAATTTGAAAGCAACGAAAGTGATGAAGAATTAGAAAAGATCGCCAAAAGTATCAGGTTAGATAAAGAATAAGTAAGTAAACGAAAAATGCCGTATTTATGCGGCATTTTTTCGTCTGCTAAGTATTTTAAGATTAAAAAACTTTATGGAATTGATAATTGTAGAGCTTACTGAATATGCTGTGTGAAGCATATTCATTCAATTGACTGATGATATTATTTACGTTATCACTTATGCCGGCATCAATAACATCGAATTTCCTATTTTTGATTGTAAAAGACGCTTTAAATTCAGGTATGTTATCCTTGCCAAATTCATTTATATTTGAGATAACATGACTAAACAGCTCCCTTAGTTCATCTGCCCTCATGTTATCTGTTGTTTTATTGATGAATTTGTCAAGTTCAGGTGGCAAGCCGCCGATGTCTCCATTATTTTTAAAATAAAGATCTGTAAGTTCTGTTTTTCCACGCGTAGCCTTGTATAGAAATCTTTTTGTTTCCTGTACCTCTAACGCATACTGATAAATAAACGGAGGTAGGGATCTGAGACTATCTGCCATTGCTATGTAACAACGATAAAGATCATCTTTAAAATCTTGTAGTTTATTTACTACGGTGTCTTTTACACTGCTGCTAAGATTTGGAGAAACAGCAACTTGTCCGCATGAATCTATTGCAATATCAGTTCCTTCAATATCTTCATTATTTACACCTTCTTCTGCAAGTTCTTGGCTGAATTTTTCCGAAATATTTCTTTTAAGTCTATATCCAGCCTCTGCTTTCTGAATGTCCGATAGATTACCGTATATATTAACGTATTCCTGCTCCTGTGCAGTCAGGTCTTCTACCTGACATTGTCTTTCAAGCAGCTCGTTTACAGTATTGTTTCCCTTGTATTTAAGTTCATCAGGAAGGGCTTCAAATTGGGCAGCATGCAGTTTGTCTACTTCAATC
Source organism: uncultured Lachnospiraceae bacterium (assembly GCA_902796595.1). GTDB lineage: Bacteria > Bacillota > Clostridia > Lachnospirales > Lachnospiraceae > Catonella. The sequence continues at coordinate 27,747 of CADBPM010000057.1, forward strand.
TTATAATTTTCTTCTGCCTGTTTGCAAAGTTCATTATAATAATTTACAGTATTCATATAATCAGGATCATTTTTAGCGTATTGCTGTCTCAACTTTGAATAAGTCACACACAAGAGGTCTGTTTTTTCGTGGTCAGGATTATTTTCAACCTTGAAACTTAATTTGTAAGGTATATTTTTAAGCTCTTCCCCTTGCTTATTAAATATCTTTATTGCATAATCACTGCAGTTTACATCCCAGTTTGGTACTGACAATTTCCTCTGAGTATCGGATATTTTCTCTGCCCTTCCTAATTGATTTCCATATTTATCATATAAAATAATATTACAGTCATCTTTATTTGGAAGTTCAATATTGGCTGAAAAACCAAACTGATTTTGCAATATGCGTACAAAAGGAACAGAAAACTGGTATATATCTACATCGTTTGGAGATATAAGTAATTTCGTTTACGATACATCTTTACACCGAAGCTCTGGCTCAAAGTGAGAATTTTAGGTTGCAGAAATTTGCAGAGTGGATATAATTAAAATGGTATAGGGCTGTAATCCATTATGGAAGCGAACATTAGGGCAGGATGCTCTAAGTTTATCACTGCAGAAAGGATGTGGAAGTGAGTTTGGAATATGCATATCAACCGGAAAAGAGCAATTTCATATTGCATAGTCCCTACAAGCCGACCGGAGATCAGCCGCAGGCTATAAAACAGCTTGTGGACGGATTTAAGGACGGCAACCAGTTTGAGACTTTGCTTGGTGTTACTGGCTCTGGTAAGACCTTTACCATGGCAAATGTTATTAAAGAATTGAATATGCCTACTCTTATCATTTCACACAATAAAACCCTTGCAGCTCAGACTTACAGTGAGATGAAGGAGTTTTTCCCGGAGAATGCGGTGGAATACTTTGTCTCCTATTATGATTATTACCAGCCGGAGGCGTATGTGCCTTCAACTGATACATATATAGAGAAGGATTCAGCTGTAAATGATGAAATAGATAAGCTGCGTCATTCGGCAACAGCCTCTCTTTCAGAAAGAAAAGACGTAATAGTAGTTTCTTCTGTTTCGTGTATTTATGGTATCGGCGACCCTATTGACTACTCAACCATGACGCTTTCCGTAAGACCAGGTCAGACATGGGACATGGAAAAGGTTGTAAAAAGACTGGTTGAAATACAGTACTCGCGCAATGATATTGATTTTAAGCGAGGTACCTTTAGACTTCATGGTGATGTTCTTGAAGTTTTTCCTGTAAGAAGTACAGACAAGGCTGTAAGGATTGAGTTCTTCGGTGACGAGATAGACAGAATAAGTGAAATAGATGTGCTTACAGGAGAGGTCCTTCAGGACCTGAAACACGCAGTAATATTTCCGGCATCTCTTTACATTGTGTCTCAGGAAAAGATGACGAAGGCACTTGTAAGGATTGAAGATGAACTTAAGGAGCGGGTGAAATATTTCAAACAGAATGACCAGCTCATTGAGGCACAGAGGATAAGTGAGCGAACCAACTTTGATGTTGAAATGATGAGAGAGACAGGATTCTGTTCCGGAATAGAAAATTATTCAGGTCCGCTTTCGGGAAGAGCCCCTGGTTCAAGACCATATACATTACTTGATTATTTTCCTGACAATTTTCTTATAATAGTAGATGAATCGCATATAACTGTTCCACAGATTGCCGGCATGTATGCAGGCGACAGAAGCCGCAAGAGCACGCTTGTCGATTATGGATTCAGACTTCCGTCGGCTTTAGACAACAGACCGCTTAATTTCAACGAGTTTGAAAACAGGATAGACCGCATGCTTTTTGTTTCTGCTACCCCTTCGGAGTATGAAGGTGAGCACGAAACACTGAGAGCTGAACAGGTGATAAGACCGACAGGGCTTCTTGACCCTGAGATTTCGGTAAGACCGGTTGCAGGTCAGGTGGATGATCTTTTAGGTGAGATAAGAAAAGAAACCGGAGCTAAAAATAAGGTGCTTGTGACTACCCTTACTAAAAAAATGGCAGAAGACCTTACAGACTTTTTAAGAGAAGCCGGAATAAGAGTAAGATACCTTCATTCAGACATAGATACACTTGAACGTCAGGAAATAATAAGGGATATGCGTCTTGATGTGTTCGATGTTCTCGTTGGTATCAATCTTCTTCGTGAGGGACTTGATATACCTGAAATAACTCTTGTTGCGATTCTTGATGCGGATAAGGAAGGCTTCCTTCGCTCTGAAACTTCCCTTATCCAGACTATAGGGCGTGCAGCAAGAAATGCAGACGGTCATGTTATCATGTATGCTGATAATTTTACTGAGTCCATGAAGCGGGCAATAGATGAAACCGAGAGAAGAAGGGCTATTCAGGAGAAATACAATAAAGAGCACGGAATAACACCTCAGACTATAAGAAAAGCGGTAAGAGATCTTATAAGCATAAGTAAAAAGGTTGAAGGAGAGGATACAACGCATCTTAAGAAGGATGCCGAGTCTATGACACCGGAAGAACTTACAAAGCTTATAAGAGAGCTTACAAAGAAGATGAGCGCCGCGGCGGCAGAGCTTAACTTTGAAGAGGCGGCAAAGCTAAGAGATCAGATACTTGATCTTAAAAAGAATCTTTTGGATGCTACGGGTGGTAAATAATATATGAAGAAAAAAGATAAGGACAGAAATTCCAAAAATTTCATAAAGATCCGAGGAGCAAGGGAGCATAATCTTAAGGGTATCAGCATAGATATTCCAAGAGATGAATTTGTTGTTATCACAGGGCTTTCCGGTTCAGGAAAATCCTCGCTTGCTTTTGACACGATTTACGCAGAAGGCCAGAGAAGGTACATGGAGTCGCTGTCATCTTATGCGAGGCAGTTCCTTGGACAGATGGATAAGCCTAAGGTAGACAGCATAGAGGGGCTTTCTCCTGCAATTTCCATAGATCAGAAATCCACCAACAGAAACCCTCGTTCTACAGTAGGCACAGTTACAGAAATCTATGATTACCTGCGACTCCTCTATGCAAGGGTCGGTATTCCGCATTGCCCTAAGTGCGGGAAAGAGATACATAAGCAGACAGTAGACCAGATGGTCGATGAGATAATGAAGTACCCTGAGCGTACCAAGATAATGCTTCTTGCACCTGTTGTAAGAGGACGTAAGGGTCGCCATGAAAAGGTACTTGAAAATGCAAGAAAGAGCGGCTATGTCAGGGTAAATATAGATGGTGAAGTACACGATCTTTCAGATGAGATAGCACTTGATAAAAATAAAAAGCATAGCATCGAGATAGTGGTGGACAGACTTATCATAAAAGAGGGAATAGAACGCCGTATGACAGATTCGATTGAAACAGTCATAAAGCTTTCGGATGGGCTTCTCTATGTTGACGAGGTGGACGGCAGGAGGCATACATTTTCAACAAGCTTTTCCTGTCCTGACTGCGGCATAAGTCTTGATGAAATGGAGCCGAGAACATTTTCTTTCAACAACCCGTTCGGAGCCTGCCCTGAATGTGCAGGACTTGGCTACAAGATGGAGTTTGACGAGGATCTGATGATTCCCGATAAGAAGCTTTCCATAAATGAGGGGGCAATTCAGGCGATAGGCTGGCAGTCTTCAAAGGATGCAAAAAGCTATTCTCATGCTGTACTGCTTGCTCTTTCTGAAAGCTATGGCTTCAGTCTGGATACCCCATACAAGGATCTGCCGGTTGAAATAAGAGACATGCTGATACATGGCTCTGACAGGACTGTAAAGGTGCACTACAAGGGGCAGCGCGGTGTTGGAGTTTATGATGTGATGTTCGAAGGCATAATAAAAAATATGATCGAACGTTACAAATTTGCTTCTGAGGGTGTCAAGGCAGACTACGAAGCATTTATGACAACAACCCCTTGCTCTGCGTGCCACGGAAAGAGGCTTCGCCCTGAGGCGCTTGCGGTTACTTTTGGCGGAAGAAATATCTATGATGTTACAGAACTTTCTATAAGGGATGCGAAGACTTTCTTTGAAAATGTGGAGCTTACGGAGAATGAGCACAAGATCGGAGACCTGATCCTTAAGGAGATAGATGCGAGACTTACATTTTTAAATGATGTGGGACTTGATTACCTTACTCTGTCGAGGGCAGCAGCCACGCTTTCAGGCGGTGAGGCACAGCGTATCAGACTTGCTACTCAGATAGGCTCCGGACTTGTCGGGGTTGCATATATTCTCGACGAGCCATCTATCGGACTTCACCAGAAGGATAATGACAAGCTGCTTGCTTCGTTAAAGAGGCTGCGTGATCTTGGAAATACGCTTATTGTCGTTGAGCATGACGAAGATACGATGAGAGAAGCGGATTACATTGTGGATATCGGTCCCAGCGCGGGCGAGCATGGCGGCGAGGTTGTGGCATGTGGAACCGCAGAAGAGATAATGGAAAACCCTAAATCTCTTACGGGTGCTTACCTTTCGGGACGACTTCAGATTCCTGTTCCGTCGGAAAGAAGGAAGCCTACAGGGTGGATCACGATAAAGGGGGCAGCAGAAAACAACTTAAAGAAGGTGGATGTGGATATTCCGCTTGGCATAATGACTGTTGTTACCGGAGTTTCCGGTTCAGGAAAGAGTTCTCTTATAAATGAGGTTCTTTACAAGACACTTGCAAGAGACCTCAACAGGGCTCGTATGGTTCCGGGAAAGCACGATGATATCATCGGTATAGACCAGCTTGATAAGGTTATAGCTATAGATCAGTCTCCGATTGGCAGGACACCGAGATCGAACCCTGCGACCTATACAGGTGTATTTGACATGATCCGAGAACTTTTTGCCGCTACTGCCGATGCCAAGGCAAAGGGCTATAGCAAGGGGCGTTTTTCTTTCAACGTAAAGGGCGGCAGATGTGAAGCTTGCAGCGGTGATGGTATAGTCAAGATTGAAATGAATTTCCTTCCGGATGTTTATGTGCCATGTGATGTATGTCATGGTCAGCGCTACAACAGAGAAACTCTGGAAGTAAAGTACAAGGGTAAATCCATTTACGATGTTCTTGAAATGACGGTGGACGAGGCACTTGGCTTCTTTGAAAATATACCGTCTATCAGAAGAAAGATAGAAACTCTTTCGGAAGTAGGTCTTGGCTATGTCAGACTTGGACAGCCGAGCACACAGCTTTCGGGCGGAGAGGCACAGAGGATAAAGCTTGCTGCCGAACTTAGCAAGAGAAGTACAGGAAAGACGATATATGTACTTGATGAGCCGACAACGGGACTTCATTTTGCAGATGTGCATAAGCTTGTAAATATTTTAAGAAGGCTTTCGGATGGTGGAAATACTGTAGTGATCATCGAACATAACCTTGACGTTATCAAAACTGCGGATTACATTATAGATATGGGTCCTGACGGTGGTGACAGGGGCGGTACGGTCGTAGCAAAGGGTACACCTGAGGAAGTCACAAAAGTCAAGGCTTCTTATACCGGAGCCTATATTAAGAAGATGCTTGACCGCGACAAGGAATGGGCGGACAGGCGCGGAGTAGGCAACAAGAGCATTTCTAAAAGGAAAAAGAAAGAAGAGCCTGCAGATATGGTGGCAGAGGAGAAAACTTATGGCAGAAAAAAATGATGAATATTCTTTTTTTGCTATGATGTCAAGACTGCGCTATATTGACAGGTGGATGCTTATGAGAAATTCCAGAGAGGAAAGTCTTTCGGAACATTCGCTTGATGTCGCAATGCTTGCTCATGCTCTGTGTATTATAGGAAACAGGAGATTCGGGAAAAATCTTGACTGCGAAAAGGCGGCAATGATAGGCATGTTCCATGATGTATCGGAGATAATAACAGGTGATATGCCGACGCCGGTAAAATATTTTAATGAGGATATAAAACATATTTACAAGGATATTGAGTCTGATGCCTGCAAGAAGTTGCTGAGTCTTCTTCCGGAGGATATGAAGGAAGATTACAGAAAGCTTCTTATGCCGGAGGATGGAAAGCTTGAATATGAAAGGCGTCTTGTCAAGGGTGCAGACAAGCTTTCAGCCTTTATAAAGTGCATTGAAGAAAAAAAGGCAGGCAATAATGAATTCGTGTCGGCTGAAAAGACTACATTGGAGACTATACACAGACTTCAGCTGCCGGAGGTTGAAATATTTTTAAATGAGTTCATCCCGTCTTATGGAAAGACGCTTGATGATATGATGCTGTAAAAGATCGGAAACGTGACTGTCTGCATTTCAACCTGCGGGCGGGAAAGTTTTTGGTCAATCACAAAAGTTTACAGGAGGAAGGTGTGAAGAAGGAACTGGTTGCGGTCCTTGATTTCGGAGGTCAGTATAATCAGCTGATCGCAAGAAGAGTGAGGGACCTCGGAGTCTATGCGGAAGTTTATCCATCCAGCATAGGCGTTGAAAAGTTAAAAGAAATGTCGCCTGCAGGTATTATCTTTACAGGCGGACCGCAGAGTGTTTACAAGGAAGAAAGTCAGCATATTGATAAGGCTGTGTTTGACCTTGGAATACCGGTGTTGGGCATTTGTTATGGCGCTCAGCTTATAGCTTATGAGCTCGGCGGTACTGTAAAGACGGCGCCTGTTTCTGAATATGGAAGAACGGAGATACAAGTTAAGGATAAGAGTGGAGTGATGAAGGACACAGCTGACACAACAGTAATGTGGATGTCTCACACCGATTATATTGCCGAGGTGCCGGAGGGCTTTAATATCACTGCATGTACAGGTGACTGCCCTGTTGCAGTCATGGAAAACCCTGAAAAGAGGGTGTATGCAGTGCAGTTTCATCCGGAAGTACAGCACTCTGTTGAGGGAAATAAGATATTCCACAATTTCCTTTATGATGTGTGCAAGTGCAAGGGCGACTGGAAAATGGAATCCTTTATAGAGGATCAGGTTGAGCTGATTCGTAAGAAGGTTGGAAATGGAAAGGTTCTGCTTGCACTTTCAGGCGGGGTGGATTCTTCTGTTGCGGCAAGTCTTATGTCAAAGGCTATCGGAAAGCAGCTTACATGCGTATTTGTAGATCATGGTCTTCTTCGTAAAAATGAGGGCGATGAGGTTGAAGCTGTTTTTGGTAAAAATGGTAAATTTGACCTCAACTTTGTTCGTGTAAATGCAGGTGAGGAATATTTTGAAAAGCTTGCCGGAGTAACTGAGCCTGAGAAGAAACGTAAGATTATAGGCGAACAGTTTATCCGTGTATTTGAAAGAGAAGCAAAGAAGATAGGTGCGGTCGATTTTCTTTGTCAGGGAACCATTTATCCTGATGTTGTCGAGTCAGGTCTTGGAAATGGGGCGACTATAAAGAGCCACCATAATGTAGGTGGACTTCCGAAGGATATCGAGTTTAAGGATATTATCGAGCCTTTGCGCGATCTTTTCAAGGACGAGGTAAGACAGGTCGGCCTTAAGCTTGGACTTCCTGAGTACCTTGTTTTCAGACAGCCATTCCCGGGTCCGGGACTTGGTGTCCGTATAATCGGCGAGGTCACACCTGAGAAGGTGCGCATCGTGCAGGATGCAGATGCGATATACAGGGAGGAGATCGCGGCAGCAGGACTTGATCGCAGCATAAGCCAGTATTTCGCAGCTCTTACAAACATGCGTTCAGTCGGTGTAATGGGTGATTTCAGAACCTACGATTATGCTGTTGTCCTTCGTGCTGTAAAAACAGACGACTTTATGACCGCCGAGGCAAGCGAGATTCCGTTTGCAGTACTCGAAAAGGTTATGAACCGCATCGTAAACGAAGTCAAGGGCGTAAACCGCGTACTGTACGACCTCACCAGCAAACCACCTGGGACGATTGAA
>CADBPM010000058.1 GCA_902796595.1 uncultured Lachnospiraceae bacterium
ACCCTCGACACCACGGGTATGAACCGTGTGCTCTAGCCAACTGAGCTACTTCGCCATATCTCCGCAAGGCTCTGCCTCACAGCGACAAGACATATTATATCACCCTTGCGAAGATTTGTCAATAAAAATTTTGCGATGTCAGTGAGGAAATTTTCACCCCACATATCATCATTTCACTTCTTTTCAATTCTGCCAAGCTTGCACAAAAGTTCAGCGATAAGAACAGCTCCGCCAGCTGCTCCACGAAGAGTATTATGCGCAAGACCTATGAACTTCCACTGGAACATGGTATCTTCTCTGAGTCTTCCTACCGATACTCCCATGCCATGTTCATAATCTGCATCAAGCTTAACCTGAGGGCGATCGTCCTCATCGCAGTACTGGATAAAATGCTCAGGTGCACTTGGAAGTTTAAGTTCCTGGGGAAGTCCACTGAAACTGCGGAGCTTTTCTATCATCTCTTCCTTTGTAGGTTTCTCTTTAAAATCAACAAAGACTGCCGCAGTATGCCCGTCAAGTACGGGAACTCTTACGCATTGTGTTGTGATAAGAGGAGACTTTGCCGGAACAATAACACCGTTTTCAATATGACCCCAGATCCTAAGAGGCTCCTTCTCGCTCTTTTCCTCTTCACCGGAAATAAAAGGAATAACATTACCTACCATTTCAGGCCATTCCTTGAAGGTCTTGCCGGCACCTGATACAGCCTGATAGGTTGTTGCAAGGATCTTTGTAGGCTTATATTCCTTAAGAGCATTGATCGCAGGGGTATATGCCTGTATGGAACAGTTTGGCTTTACAGCAATAAAGCCCCTCTTTGTACCGAGTCTCTTTTTCTGAAAATCTATGACTTCAAGGTGCTCCGGATTGATCTCAGGCACTACCATCGGCACATCCGGTGTCCAGCGGTGAGCGCTGTTATTGGATACAACAGGTGTCTCAGCCTTTGCATACTTCTCTTCGATTTCTCTTATCTGATCCTTTGGCATATTTACAGCGCAGAAAACGAAATCAACCTGTGAAGCGATATTGTCTACGTCATTAAGGTCAAGAACGTTCATTTTCTTTACCTTTTCAGGCATCGGCACTTGCATTTTCCATCTACCGTTCACTGCTTCCTCATAAGTCTGACCTGCACTCCTTGGACTTGCGGCAAGAAGTGTAATCTCAAACCATGGGTGATCATTTAAAAGCGTTATGAAACGCTGACCAACCATTCCTGTTGCTCCAAGAATACCGACTTTGAATTTCTCGCTCATAAAAGCTCCTCTCTTTCCTCTTTCACTTTGTTATTTTTTTATCTTTAAAAAGGATCATTTCAACGAATCAGCCGCCCCCGTATTGCTTATCTGCTGAATTTTTCAGCCTGGCTGTGGATGAGCTCCATATCATCAAAATAATTTATCCTCATGGCATCCTTTACCTCATGAAGAGTAGCAGCCGCAACCTTCTCAGCTTCTTCACTTCCCTTCTTTAAAATTTCATATACATGAGGGATATCCTTTTCAAATTCGTGACGACGTTCTCTTATAGGTGCAAGTTCCTCTTCAAGTATCTTTATAAGGAATTTCTTAACTTTTACATCTCCAAGACCGCCTCTCTTATAATGATCCTTAAGTGCATCAAGGTTCTCATACTCAGGCAGATATTTTTCAAAGCTGTCAGCCTTTACAAAAGCATCAAGGTATGTAAATACTGCATTTCCTTCAACTTTTCCAGGATCTGAAACCTGTATGTGATCAGGATCAGTATACATGCTCATTACTTTCTTCTTAACTTCCTCAGGCGTATCAGAAAGGTAGATCGCATTTCCAAGAGATTTGCTCATCTTTTCCTTGCCGTCTGTGCCAGGAAGTCTTCTGCAGGTTACATTTTCAGGAATACTGATCTCCGGTTCAACAAGTACAGGTGAATATGTTGAATTAAATTTCCTTACGATCTCTCTTGCCTGCTCGATCATAGGCTCCTGATCTTCTCCTGCAGGTACTACATTAGCCTTGAAAGCTGTAATATCAGCTGTCTGGCTTATAGGATAGGTAAGAAATCCAACCGGAATCGAGGTATTGAACCCACGCATTTTAACTTCACTCTTAACTGTAGGGTTTCTCTCAAGTCTTGAAAGTGTAACAAGATCTGCATAATAGAACGCCAGTTCTGTAAGTTCCGGTATCTGGCTCTGTATAAGGATAGTACACTTATCAGGGTCTATTCCCACAGAAAGATAATCCAAAGCCACCTCGATTATGCTCTGACGGATCTTCTCAGGATTGTCCCAGTTATCTGTAAGCGCCTGTGCATCCGCGATCATTATGTAAATCTTGTCGTATTCTCCGGAATTCTGAAGCTCTACTCTTCGTTTAAGTGACCCTACATAGTGTCCAAGGTGAAGCCTGCCTGTTGGTCTGTCACCAGTAAGAATTATCTTTCCCATCTTTTTAAATCTCCAAATAAATCATCTTGCCATGAGCTGAAGTATACTTCCACAGACTATATAATGGAAATCATCTTTGTCATGTCCGTTTGTATAGAATTTTTCAAGTATCTCTTTATCAGCGAAATCTTCCGCTTTCATCTCTGTCACACTGATCTTCTTTAATATCGCAACCAGTTCACCTTCATCAATATAAGGCGTACCTTTGAAATAATCTACTTCCATGTGACTTGTTTTAAGTTTATCTTCATCCCTGCCGGATGCAGTTCCAAAGTATTTAAGCATAAGGTCATTGGTCTTGGTCTTTCTGAAGAAAGTAACTGAAAAAGAATCATATTTATCAAGCAGCTCTTTGGAATAACGCGATCCCCTGACAAATATCACTCCTGCATCTGTATTCCAGATACGCCCGGCTGTACCCCAGCCAATCGTCATGGCATTACATTTCTCTCCCTCATGACCTGTAACAAGAAGTGCAGGTCTTGTAACTCCGACAGTAAAAGGATCAATAGCAAGTACATTGTGGTCAAATGGCTGAAATACATGTTTTCCCATACATTGTCCTCCGAGTATTGTTAATGAGTATACCACTACTGTTCTTTTCTCTTCAAGCTCAAAATCTGTATGTTATATCTGATATCACTTAAAACCATATCACATGCCGGTAACAACTATCTCCGCCCTGTTTCCATCAAGTTCTTTTACTTCAAGTACCAGACCAGTCTTTTCTTTCTCTTTGCCTTTCTTATTATACCATGCAAAACCGGGTATTTCATCATTTATAACTGAATTCAGGTTAAAATATCCCTCTCCGTCGTTCACAAGCCTTATGATGCGCTTTCCTTTATGATTTTTGTCGTAATGAGGGCTGAAACCATTGTATGTAAAGGATTGCCCGCCATACTCATCATTATAAACAGAGGCCTCTATATGAAATATCCTTATTCCGCCGTCCTTTGGGATGCCATTCACATCCTTCATAAGCCCGTCCGGTATATCATACTGAATAAGAAAATATTCATCTGTAACCATATCAGAAAGGTCTGCCTTTAACTTTCGCGGAATGATGATACAATTGCCTTTGTCATTTGACGGCTTTATCACAAATTTCTGGATGCCTTTTCCTGCAGGATCGCATATTAACACATTGCTTTCTTTAAGCCAGCCAAGAATAAGCTTCGAAAACTGGGAATAATCTCCTGTCATTTCATCCATAAGCTCGGTTCCGGCAGAGCCTTTCATCGCTTCATAGTCATCCACATCATATTTATAAAGATCCGGAAGTCCCATACAATGTCCGAATTCATGTGCCATTTCCTGCACATAGTAGGTCATGTTCCATTCCAAAGGTGCCGCATCATTTAGAATATACACTGAAGGCTTTTCTCCGTCAACACAAAAATCCGGATTGCTCCACCATGTAGCCTGACACCCGTACCAGTAATCGTCACTGCCGGCAATATTCAATGTAAAGGCATCGATCATTCCATCCTTATCTGCATCATATTTTGTGTAGTCGATTTCCTTGTCAAAAGCGCTAAGCACTTCCATTGCAAGGTCTTCGAAATTTTTTTCATCATTCTTATACCATGTCTCAGGATGTTTTGTCGTATATCCATATACTTTTCCGCTTAAACTAAGCCTACCGTAGGACGATCTTTCTTCGAAATATGCAAAGCTCTTTGAATCTTCTTTATCAAAGAGCTTTTTTTCAACCTCTTCTTTTGTAAGATGATCCGGATCAAATTTAAGATCAGGGAACTCAACCATAAAAACAGGCATATTTACCTTGCCATGCGACTGACAATAATAGGAACCAAGTTTCGGTGCTATGTCCTCTGTATATCCACCTTCTTTTATTGCCTGTCCAAGTAGCCCGATAATGCATGTAACTATGATGATAAGCCAGACAATTCCTCTTATGCTGATCCTTTTTTCTTTTGTCATGACATTCCTAAACCTGTCACTTATTTTGTGTCTTACTGCAGGCATGATACTCACCGGTGTCGTGCCTGCGGCGGCAACGATGAAAAAGATCCTGTTTCAGGCTTTTCTTTTACCAAAATGCCTGTCAATTACTTTTGCTGCAGCATACACTATATAGCCTATTATAACACCTGATGAGTTTAAAATCACGTCATCAATATCACAGCAGCCAACTTTTGCGACAAGCTGTGTAAGTTCTATAAGGCAGGTTGTAAGAAAGCCGCCCATAAAGATAAAAGGAAAGCTTTTCTTTTTTCCTTTTACAAGCATGGGCAGGAAAAAGCCAAAAGGCACAAATGCCAGAACATTTCCCGCAAGATTTAAAAAAACTATGTAGAAAGACAACGTATGTCTTGCCTTCCAGAATATTTTTATCTCCTTAAAGGGAACAAAATTATAGCGGTAGATCTCTGACCATTGCCCTCTTCCAAAGATCTCTGCAAAAAACAGGACGTAAGCAAGTAAAATAACATAAGCCACAAAAAATATCGCAACAAGAATCTTATGCTTTTTTATTTTCATGGATGCTTAACTTCTCAAAACAGCACCGATCTTCTCAAGTGCCTTAAGTATCTTGTTCATTGCTGCTGTTACTTCAGCATCTTCAAGAGTCTTTTCCTTGTTTCTGAAAGTTATAGTATAAGCCATTGACTTTTTATTGTCTCCAAGCTGAGCGCCCTCATACATATCAAACAGCCTGTATTCTTCAAGATTAGCACCGCCGTAATCGCGAATAGCCTCTTCGATCTTGCCTGCTGTAAGGTCTTTGTCCATGATAAGGGATATATCACGGGAAACTGCAGGGAAGTTGGCTATTCCCTCATATTTTACTGTAAAATCAGCCTTTCTGTATACCCATGGAAGGTCGATATTTGCTACATAAGCCCTTGTTCCGATGCCGTATGTATCAAGCACAAGCGGATGAATCTCACCTATATAGCCTATCTTTTCTCCATTGTATACGATATCAGCCTGACGTCCTGGATGAAGGAAATTCTTATCAGGTGTTCCATCATATTCAACAGGGTCCTTCATGCCAACCTTGTAAAGGAACTCTTCAACGATTCCCTTAAGTTCAAAGAAGTCACCTGAATCATACATACCAAGCATGAACTGAGGTCTTTCATCTGGATAATCATGTTCAAGCGGAACCGTGTCAGCTATATAAATGTTTGATATCTCAAAAAGTCTGACAGCCTTGTTCTTTCTCTTGAAGTTTGTTGCAAGGCTTGTAAGCATACCATTAAGGATACTTGTACGCATTATCGAGAAATCTTCACCTAGAGGGTTTAATATCTTAATGCACTTGCGGCAAGGGTCATCTTCTGAAAGTCTTAACTTGTCAAATACCTTTGGAGACTCAAAGCTGTAGGTCATTGCCTCGCAGAAACCAAACTGTGTTGCATGTTCTCTTGCAAGGTCTCCGATCTCCATTTCATAGTTCTCACCGCCGGCAGTTGAACCTGTCTTAGGAAGAGTTACAGGGATATTGGCATAACCGAAAAATCTTGCAAGTTCCTCTGCAACATCGGCATTGCAACGCACATCCTGTCTCCATGTAGGCACGATGAGCTTCTTCTTGTCAGCGGAAAGTTTAAGGTCAAGACGGTTGAAATAGTCCTCCGCCATATCCATAGTAATCTCTGTGCCGAGTAGTGAATTACAACGGTCAAGATCCCAGCTTACCTCTACAGGTTCATTTTTAACCGGATATACATCTACACATCCGCCGACAACCTCACCTGCGCCAAGCTCCTCTATAAGTGAGCATGCCCTATCCATAGCTTCTTTTGCAGTATTAGGATCAAGGCCCTTTTCAAACTTTCCTGCTGCCTCAGTACGCATGCCAAGCTTCTTGCCCGTATGTCTGATATTGGTTCCGTCAAAGCTGGCTGCCTCAAGAAGAAGAGTCGTAGCATCGTCAGAAACCATTGTATTTTCTCCACCCATGACTCCGGCTATACCTATAGATCTTTCGCCGTCCTTTATCATAAGCATTGAGCTGTCAAGAACATGCTCTTCGCCATCAAGAGTTGTGAATTTCTCACCGTCTGCGGCTCTGTCTACAATAATCTGTCCGCCCTTTATGGTATCAAGGCTATAAGCATGCATAGGGTTTGAATATTCTTCCATAACATAATTTGTTATGTCGACGATATTATTGATAGGACGGATTCCCATAACAGCAAGTCTTGTCTGCATCCATGCAGGGCTTGGTCCTATCTTTACATTCTTTACAACTCTGCACATATATCTGCGGCAAAGTTCCGGTGCCTTTACAGATACCTTTATAAGATCGGCTGCATTCTCACTGTTTCCAGTCTCCTTTACTTCCGGAAGCACAAGCTTCTGGTTGAAAGTTGCAGCTGCCTCTCTTGCAATGCCTATAATTCCGAAGCAGTCCACACGATTACTTGTTACTTCATATTCTACGCAGGAATCGTGAAGTCCAAGTGCTTCTACAGCGTCGCCCCCTATTTCAACATCCTTGCGGCAAGGATCGTTGTTGAAAATGTAAAGTCCTTCTTCGGGTGCTGCCGGATAAAATTCACGGCTGCTGCCAAGTTCTTCGATGGAGCACATCATACCAAAGCTTTCAACTCCGCGAAGCTTGCCTTTTTTAATCTTTACACCGTCAAGAGGCTTAGAGCCGTCGTGTCCGCCTGCAACTTTTCCTCCAACGAGGACTACAGGAACAATAGCGCCTTCAAAAACATTTGGTGCACCGGTCACTATCTGAATCTCATTACCTTCTTTATCTATCTGGACCTGGCATATAACAAGATGGTCTGCATCCGGGTGCTTTTCAACCTTATTGACGCGACCTACAATTATCTTTTCAAGATTTTTATCGAGATCATTTATTGTTTCTACTTTTGTTCCGGAAAGGGTCATGGCATCTCCGTACTCCTTGCTGGAGATATCCTTTATCCCTGGAACAAGAGCTTTTATCCATGAAAGTGGTGTGTTCATATTTATTCCTTTCTTTTTTTACTATTGTCATCATGCTCCGCCTGATGACAAGTTCTGTATCAGTGCAAGCACTGATACTGGGCCGTCATGCTTTGCATGACGACAAGAATTAAAATTGCTTCAAGAAACGTGTATCATTTTCGTAAAGGAGACGCATGTCGTCTACTTCATACTTGAGAAGAGCTATTCGTTCAAGGCCGATACCAAATGCAAATCCCTGATACTTCTCCGGATCGATTCCTCTCATTTCAAGAACGTGAGGATGTACCATACCGCATCCAAGAATCTCTATCCAGCCTTCTCCCTTACAGAAACGACATCCCTTGCCGCCGCACTTGAAACAACTTACGTCCATTTCAGCTGATGGTTCTGTAAATGGGAAATGATGCGGTCTGAATTTTACTCTTGTATCCTCACCAAATATCTTCTTTGCAAACTCTGCAAGGGTTCCCTTGAGATCTGCAAAAGTAACATCCTTATCAATGACCAGACCTTCTACCTGATGGAAGGAAGGTGAATGTGTCGCATCAACTTCATCTGCTCTGAAGACTCTTCCCGGAGCTATGATCTTGATAGGCGGCTTCTGCTCATCCATAACGTGTGCCTGAACAGAAGAGGTCTGAGTCCTTAAAAGCATATCGTCATTTATATAAAATGTATCCTGTTCATCCTTTGCTGGGTGGTCAGCAGGAATATTGAGTGCCTCGAAATTGTAGTAGTCATGTTCTATTTCAGGTCCATCTACAACCTGATATCCCATGCCGATGAAGAACTTCTTTACTTCATTAAGTGCAACTGTATTAGGATGAAGATGTCCTATAGCCGGCTTCTTTCCCGGAAGAGTAACATCGATCTTTTCTGAAGAAAGCTTTGCCTGAAGAAGCACTGCCTGAAACTCTTCTTTTTTCTTGGCAAGTGAGTTCTCGATAACGGCTCTTGCTTCATTTACCATCTGACCAATCTTAGGTCTGTCTTCAGGAGCCACATCTCTCATTCCCTTTAATACCTGTGTAAGCTCACCCTTTTTTCCGAGAAATCCAACTCTTGCTGCATCAAGCTTTTCCATGTTATCTGCGCTTGAAATCTGTTCCATGGCAGCATCGAGAATTTCTTTCAACTTATCATTCATGCAAATTCTCCTTTATATTTTATTCTGCATAGTTTCCCAGTTCACACTCTTGCGGAGGTTTTTAAGGACTAGCTGTCCATGAAAAACGCTTACGCGTTGGCCAGCAGAGTGTATCATCCGGCTTTACCAGATGGTACAAGAAAAGCCCCTGCAGTATAAACTGCAGGGGCGAATAAATCTTATTATTATTCGTGGTACCACCCTGATTCCGGATATCCTCCGGCACTCTTATGAGACTAACGCGCCCTGACGGCAAGCCTACGCACTCTGTCTGACAGACTAGAGCTTCAACCCGCGGCTCCGGTGTGAATGTCAGATAAACAGGTTGCATAAAGAAGCTCTCAGCGCCTCACTTCTTCTCTCTTGATGACTCTGCTTTTCCTGTCCGCTTAAGCGGTGCACCTTCATCGCCATATACTCGATAATTCTAAACAAGAATTTTATTTTTGTCAAGACTTGATATTAAGCAGTTCTTCAAAAGAAGCTATGGAGTCATAGCAGCTTTCAGGATTTCCAAAACCGTATGAGGCATAGATAAACCTCACGCCTGCCTCCTTGCTTGCCACCCTGTCGCCTTCCGTATCACCTACATAGACAGGGTTCTTCCAGCCATTTCGCTTGGCTGTAAGCTTTATATTATAAGCCTTTCCTTCTCCGGTATCACCGAAACATTCTTTATCCTTTACATAAGGAGCAAGGCCTGTCTTTTCAAGGAAAAGCTCTATATATCCGGACTGGCAATTGCTTACTATGGCAACAGGAACTCTTCTGCTCAACTCTTTTATGGTTTCCACAACAAGCGGATAAGTTATGTGACATGGATCTTTTATTAAAGCTTCATGTTCCTTCTTAGTACAGGCATCCATAAAGTCAGTTCTCTTCCTAAGGGACTCGTTGGGAAGAAGAGCTTCCGCTATCTTATCCATGGTTCTGCCGAACAGCCCTTTCAAGGTGTCCGGCAGAATCTCTATATCTATATCATTTTCTATTGCCGCCTGCTGCCATGCCCTTGCCACTATAGGGGTAGAATCCCAAAGAGTTCCATCCACATCAAGGATAACAGCATCCGCATTGATCTCTTTTTTCATAATGATCAGTTTCTTCTGTTTGCTCTCTTACGCATAAGAGGATCAAGGATCTTCTTTCTGATCCTTAAAGTCTTAGGAGTGATCTCAAGGTACTCATCTGTCTCAATGAAATCAATAGCCTGTTCAAGTGAAAGAAGCCTTGGCGGAACAAGCTTAAGTGCCTCATCAGAAGATGATGTACGAGTATTTGTAAGGTGCTTTGTCTTGCAGACATTTACCTCTACATCTTCACTCTTACCGCTCTGTCCGATAACCATACCGCTGTAAACCTTCTCACCAGGTCCGATGAAAAGAGTCCCACGTTCCTGAGCATTGAAAAGACCATAAGTTACCGCTACGCCTGTCTCAAATGCAATAAGTGAGCCCTGTGAACGGTAAGCGATATCTCCCTTATATGGTGCATATCCATCAAATATTGTATTGATAGTACCTGTACCCTTGGTATCTGTAAGAAATTCCCCTCTATAACCGATAAGTCCTCTTGAAGGGATGGAGAATTCAAGTCTTGTATTGCCGCCCTTTGTGGAGGACATATTGCGAAGTTCTCCCTTGCGGGCAGAAAGCTTGCTTATTACGGCACCTGAAAATTCTTCTGGAACATCTACCTGAGCGATTTCCATAGGTTCAAGTGTATGACCCTTGTCATCTTCTTTATAAAGAACTTCCGGCTTACTTACAGCGAATTCATAGCCTTCACGACGCATGTTCTCTATAAGAACTGAAAGATGAAGCTCGCCTCTTCCTGATACCTTTAATGTATCGGAATTTGGAGTATCCTCAACACGAAGGCTGACATCTGTATTAAGCTCCTTGTAAAGCCTGTCACGAATATGACGTGAGGTAACAAACTTACCCTCGGTACCTGCAAATGGACTGTCGTTTACAAGGAAATTCATTGCAAGTGTAGGCTCTGATATCTTCTGGAAAGGAATCGCATCAGGATGGTCTATTGCGCAGAGTGTATCGCCGATATGAATTCCTGTGATACCTGAAACCGCAACGATAGCTCCTACTGTCGCAGACTCAACCTCTACTTTGTTAAGTCCGTCGAATTCATAGAGCTTTGTAACTCTGACACGAAGATTTTTTTCTGTATCATGATGATTTACTATAAGTACATCTTCATTTACATGGATCGAACCGTTGCTTACCTTACCAATACCGATACGACCTACATATTCATTGTAATCTATGGTTGAAATGAGCGCCTGCAAAGGAGCTTCAGGGTCTCCTTCCGGTGCAGGGATATGATCTATTATAGCGTTGAAAAGCGGCTTCATATCTGTTCCCGGAACATCCGGATCATCTGTAGCATAGCCTTCTCTTGCAGAAGCAAATACAAATGGAGAATCGAGCTGATCATCATTTGCATCAAGATCCATGAAAAGTTCAAGAACATCATCTACAACATCTGCAGGTCTTGCACCTGGACGGTCTATTTTATTTATACAGCAGACTACTGGAAGGTTTAATGCAAGTGCCTTGCTGAGAACGAATCTTGTCTGAGGCATAGGACCTTCGAATGCATCTACTACAAGTACAACACCATCTACCATCTTAAGTACACGCTCTACCTCGCCGCCGAAGTCTGCATGTCCCGGGGTATCGATGATATTTATCTTTACTCCGTCATAAGAAATAGCTGTATTCTTGGAAAGGATAGTGATACCACGTTCCTTTTCAATATCATTACTGTCCATTACACGATCTTCTACTTCCTGGTTAGCACGGAACACACCGCTCTGACGAAGAAGAGCATCGACAAGTGTAGTCTTGCCGTGATCTACATGGGCTATAATGGCTACGTTACGAACATCTTCTCTTTTAATGACTGCCATGATCCACCTCTTATTGAAAATCACCTGTCAGACACAGTATAACTGTTCTGGCTATTGCTGCATCCAGGCTTTATTTTTACACAGTAACTCTTTAATAATACCACATCATTTTTATTAGTCAATGGTAATTTTTTAACTTGATGATAAATAGTCCATAAAAAAAGCCTTCTGTTTCTTTTACAGAAGGCTTTTAATCAACTCACACTTTACTGATTATTTCTTACTATCTTATCTACAAGAGGATCGATCTGCTCAACAACATTTGTCATGTCTTCAAGAGTAGTATCCTTGTTGGAAATCTTTGCTCTGATATCTTCGATGTTATCTGCAACAGCCTCAAACATCTGAGTTGAGCCCTGAAGATTGCTGTTTACTTCATCTACTTTGTTGTAGCAGTTATTGATAACATCATCCATTCTGTGGCTATGTGTCTCAACTTCATCTGCAACAGCCTTTATTGAGCCTATAACTTCCTGTGTAGATGCGATATTATCATGGGATTCATCTATAGCTTTTCTTGTCTGACTGATAGAATCAACAAGGCTCTGATTGTTCTGATTGAGTTCAGTCATGCTCTCGCCGATACTTCCTACCAGTTTCTTTATTTCCTGAGAAAGCTCATTTACTTCGGTTGCAACAACTGCAAATCCACGACCTGCCTCACCGGCTCTGGCTGCCTCTATAGAAGCATTAAGGGCAAGGAGATTTGTCTGACCTGCAATACCATTTATCTGGTTTACTTTTTCCTGAATATCTTCAAAGCTCTTCTGGAACTTATCGAACACTTCCTGAACTGCATCGATCGTATTCTTTACAGAATCCGAACTTGCATCAACCTTTTCCATGCCTTCATGAGAATTATCTGCAGTTGTTATAAGCTTTTCAATGATAGTGCCAAAGGAATCGTTGATATCCTTTACATTGTCAAACTCACCCTTTAAGCCTTCTACAGAATCAAGAACTGATGTATACTTGTCCTGTACAACATCAAAAGATCTGCTTATCTGGCTGACACCATCTACAGTTTCCTTCTCGGCACTTATAAGCTTGTTCTTCTGGCTATTTACTGCACGACTTATTTCCTTAAGAGGTTCAAGTTCTCTTCTAAGATCAACTTTTTTTACTTCTTCCTGTTCGGTCTGTACATCAGTCTTTCTGCTAAAAAATCCCATAATACAATCCTCCATATAGCTTTAAAAGTTTTTACTCAAATACAGCTGCAACCATAGTCTGATTTACATGCTGAGACTTGTATTGCTCGCCACCGCCTGTATAGCCTAAATAAGGTCCTAAAGCATTTAAGTCCTGAAGGTAGGTATGCGTATATCCTTCGTTGTTAAAAAGCCCAAGTCTGTATATACAATTAACCGTAAAGATGAAGCTTATTTTTTTATTTTCACGCCTCATCCTTTCATTCGTATCTTTCCTTATCTGCTTATAGTCATCTAACTCAAGGATGCCAACCGTATCATTCATGTTGACCTGCTTATAGCATACAAGTGAATTATTTCTGCCAATATCGTACTGTGAAGCAATATAAACATCATCACCGACAATCCTGCCTAATGGATTCTTAAGTACATTGCCCGTTATCTGTCCGACAGGTATGTTAAGGTCTTCACTGTACTGTGTTGCTGCAGGAACCCCATCCATTTCAACCAACTCTTTTGTTGCGCGGTTTACCTTTGTAGCAACGTGCTTCCTGCCGCCATCAACAAGCTTATAAATGTTTTCTGTGTATGTTCTGATCTTTCCTGTATTGTTCTTGATAAGAGCATAGGCACAGGCATTGGCATAAAGTTTGCCGTTCACTGCCACCTTTGTATCGCCCTTTGCCTTTGCATCAAACACCGAACCGCCGACAATAGGCACTTTGCCACCGAGAGACACATTCATGGTTGAAACCATTTTCTCTTCACTATTGGTAACAAACTCAAGACAAACAGTATCATCCTTGCCCGGATGAAGAGAATTAGCCTTATCTCTCAGACTCACTTCGTCATAAATAGGACATGTTTCTGCATCTTTGATGACCCCATTCAAAACAGTTATCCCGTCACACAGTGCCGCAACCACCAGAACATCATCTGCGGTCTGATTGCCAAATAGCGCTGTACCGGTCGTGCCTATAGATGGAACATGAGGAAAGACCTTCTGTATCTCCTCTGCCACTTCGGCAAGCCTTCCTGTAGGAGCGTTGTAAATAAAGAGCTTCGGCTCCTTAACATTTCCAATGGTTTCTTCTACTGCAGCTCTGATATCACTTTTACTGCTTGAACGGACGCACGCATTCATAGACTGCCTCCTGTCACTATATCATTTTCAAGTTCATCAAAAGATATTTTAAGTCTTTTTATGCAATTTGGCAAGCTGTTTTTTACGATAGTGAAGTTTTTTAATGTTTTTTTGTTTTTATAAAGCATACATCATAAGTGCTGCCGCTATGCCTGCATTTAAACTTTCGACTTTTCCATGCATCGGTATCTTTACTAAAGTATCACAGATACCCGCAAGTTCATCCGATACACCTCTTGCCTCGTTTCCTATCACCACCGCAGACCTATCGAAATATGTGATCTCGTTGAAATATTTCTCGCCCTTAAGATGAGTGACATACAGCTTCACCGATAACTTCTTCAGACTTTCTGACGTTTCAACAATATTCTCCACATATTCAAATGGCACCCTGAAAATAGAACCCATTGTACTTCTTACAGTCTTCGGATTATAGATGTCAACGCAGCCCTTACTCATGACAACTCCGGTCATACCTGCTGCCTCTGCAGTTCTCATCATGGTTCCAAGGTTGCCGGGATCTGCAACATCATCAAGTATAAGAAGTTTTATTCGTCCATTCTTATCGTAGGCATCCTGCAGAAAAGCTTTATCAAAAACCCTGTTTTCAGCCATTTTAACAAGCGCCATAACTCCCTGCGGGTGTACTGTATCTGAAAGTGAATTAAATACCCCGTCTGAAAAGACGAGTGCCTTTCCGCACTTTGCCGCATCGCTTATGTGCTGCCCCTTTTCGCTTATAAGGCGGGCTTCAGGACCGTCTGAAGTTTTCCCCGAAAGGCATTTATCGTAAAAGGATTCTGATAATATCAAGGTTTCGGCTTTTCCAAGCATAAGCGCCTCGTCGCACATTTTAACCCCTTCTGCAACGAAGAGCCCCTGCTTTTTTCTTGCCGATGCCTTTTCAAGGAGCTTTTTTGTATTTTTAACAGATTGATTGTCACGACTTGTTATTATATCCATTTTATGTCTTACCACAGGCATGGTATCCCACCGGTGCCGTACCTGCCGCAGCACCGGTGTAAGTTTTATCTTTCAGAAATTATCTTTCATCTGATGAATAGTAATTTTTCTTTGTATCGTAATTTCTTGTCATAGGACGTTTTATGTTGCCTTCGCTGTCAATATTATCCATTATATACTTTATCGTTGCCTGATTATTGTCAGTCATCTTGAATATCTTGACAATATTTGAAAGCTGTTCATCCCCATTTTTACCTGAAAGCGCTCTCTTGATAACTGCATTGGCTGACGCCTCTTCCTTATCAAAGAGAAGATCATCTCTTCTTGTACCACTCTTTGCAAGGTCGATAGCAGGGTAAATTCTCTTCTGAGCCATTTCTCTGTCAAGTACAAGTTCCATGTTGCCTGTACCCTTGAATTCCTCAAATACCATATCGTCAAGTCTGCTTCCTGTGTCTACAAGAGCAGTTGCAAGAATGGTAAGACTTCCGCCTTCACGCATATTTCTTGCAGCACCGAAGAACTTCTTAGGCATAAGAAGAGCTGCAGGATCGAGACCACCTGAAAGAGTACGACCACTTGGCTGAACAGTAAGGTTGTAGGCTCTTGCAAGTCTTGTTATGGAATCAAGAAGAATCATTACGTCCATCTTATGCTCGACAAGTCTTCTCGCACGCTCGATAACCATTTCAGAAACCCTCTTATGGTTCTCAGGTGATTCATCGAATGTGGAATAAATTATTTCAACATTGTCTCCTGTGATCGAATCCTTCATATCTGTAACTTCTTCCGGCCTTTCATCGATAAGAAGGATAATGATATGCATTTCAGGATTGTTCTGCTGAACTGCCCTTGCAATCTGCTTTAAGAGTGTTGTCTTACCTGCCTTAGGCTGAGAAACGATCATACCACGCTGACCTTTTCCTATAGGTGAAAGAAGGTCTACCATTCTGGTTGAAACGATATGCTTGTCAGTTTCAAGTCTTATCCTGTGGTTAGGGAATATCGGTGTAAGTGTTTCAAAACGCTTTCTTCTCTGAGTTGAACTGAGTGGAAATCCATTTACAGTATCAATGTAGAGAAGAGCTGAGAATTTTTCTGTTCCTGTCTTCTGTCTTGTGTTTCCCCTTATCATATCGCCGGATCTTAGCTGATATCTTCTTATCTGAACAGGAGAAACATATACATCTTCTTCGCCAGGCAGGAAATTATCGCATCTTATAAAACCAAAACCTTCCGGCATGATCTCAAGAATACCCTGCTTTGATTCTCCCGAATCAAGAACCTTTACTATTTCTCTGTCAACTGTACCGTCTACAGACTGGACACTTGACTGCATCTGCATTATCTCTGACTGGCTGAGTGACTCTATATCTGTAACTTCCTCATCATTTCTGTATGATGTATTATAAGTTCTGCTCTCAGGCTGATTATAAGAAGTAACCTCTTCTTTAACATCTTGGCTCTGGTAAGTTGTTGTTCTTCTTGGCTGATAGGTTCTGTGTACTGCCTGCTGTGACTGATATCTCGACTGTCTGTATGGATTTCTTGGAGCAGCCTGTGAAGTATTATTTTCTAAAACAGTTCTTGCAGCTGTTCTTTCATTTGTTCTTGCCGGCTGTGCGCCTTCTGCACTCTTATCGGCTTCGTGGATCTTTTCAATAAGGTCTGATTTCTTGTAAGTTGTTACGCTCTTTATTCCAAGGCTCTTAGCTATTTCTCTGAGTTCAATTATTGACTTTTCTGAATATTCCATATTTTTTCCTTTCGTTTACGATATATGTATGTTTACTTGACTTTTTTTACTCTAAACGTAATAATTATAGTAAACGACAAATAAATTTACCGTTTACTATAATGCCGCCGGCGGATGCGACCGGCTGAATATGGAAATCAGCCGCTTTGCGACATTCAGCCGGCGCAAAGTGAATGACCTTAGGCAAAGCCTGATGTCGTTCACCATAAAAAAGTTTCAAAGGAGGCAATCAATGAGCAGCGAAGCATTAACCTTATATAAAATGATGGTTCTTTATATGTTAAGTCTGGTGGAACATCCGCTCACAAATGCCCAGATATCCGACTTTATGCTTAGCAAAGACTACACTGATTATTTTACCCTGCAGACTGTCTTTTCAGAATTGACTGATACAGACCTTATAAAATGCGATAAGATCCGCAATGCTTCCTACTATCGCATAACCGATATGGGAGTCAAAACATTGAAGCTGTTTAACGACAACCTTTCATCCACTATAAAGGAAGATATATCAAGTTACCTTAAGGAGCATGCTCACGAATTAAAAAAACAGGTATCTGTACTTTCAGATTACAGTATAAACAACAAGGGAGATCATTCTGTAAATCTTAAGCTTATCGATTTTGACGGAAGCATCCTCCTTGACCTTTCTCTTGCTGTTCCATCAGAGGAACGTGCAATTGAGATCTGCAATGAGTGGAACAAAAAAAGCGATTCCATTTATTCCTACCTGATGAACAATATTATCCTTAAGCCTCGTAAGAAGTGATTTTATCCCATAATTCATTTACACCTGCCTTTGTCTCCGACGAGAACGGTATAAGCAGTTCGTCGTCTATGTCAAAGGCAGTTTTTATCATGTTCATCTGCTTTGCCATCTGACTTCTTTTCAACTTATCTATCTTTGTCGCAATGATAACAGGCTCAAAGCCATTATTCTTTATCCATGAATGCATCATCTTGTCATCATCACTTGGCTCATGTCTGCAATCAGCTAAAAGAAATACCTGCTTCAAGGTTTTTGAACTGTGAAGGTATCTTTCAACCATCTTTCCCCATTCAGCTTTTACCTCAACAGCGGCTCTTGTATAGCCGTAACCGGGAAGATCGACAAGGTATAATTCCTTATTTACGTTGTAATAATTTATCGTCTGGGTTTTACCGGGCTTGCCGGATACTCTTGCCAGTTTCTTCCTGTTTAACATTGCATTTATAAGTGAAGATTTTCCTACATTACTTCTTCCGGCAAAGGCGAATTCAGGAAGAGTATTGACAGGCACCTTGCTTGTAACTCCAATAACGGTTTCTAAATCTGCGTTTTTTATTATCATTTATCCACCTGCTTTATACGTTCATCAACAACTGCTCAAGCTCTCCATAGGACTCTATAAAGCTTGCCTTATTTCTTAATTTTGCCGAATTCGGCATGCCTGTTGTGTACCAAGCCACATGCTTTCTCATTTCTCTTATGCCGGTATATTCTCCCTTGTAATCGACCATCATCCTTGCATGGCGAAGGACCATGTCAAAAATTTCTTTCACAGACGGTCTTGCTATTTTTTCGCCGCTTTCAAGATATGTCGTAAGTTCCTTAAAGATCCAAGGGTTTCCTTCAGCCGCCCTGCCGATCATTACAGCATCAACTCCGGTTTCAGAAATGATCCTGTCAAGCTTTTCGGGACTGTTTACATCGCCGTTTCCTATAACCGGAATTGATAAGTTTTTCTTCACTTCTGCTATCTTTGAATAATCTGCCACACCATGATAATAATCTTCTCTTGTCCTGCCATGTACTGCCACAGCGGCGGCTCCGCCTGCTTCAGCTGCCTTTGCGCACTCAACAACGTTTATGTGGTCTTTATCAAAGCCGATTCTCATTTTTACTGTGACCGGTTTTGTGGCAGTATTCGTCATAGCATTTACTACCCTGTAGATAAGGTCGGGGTCTTTCATCATAGCAGAACCCTCACCGTTATTTACAACCTTCGGCACAGGGCATCCCATATTTACATCAATAATATCTATATCCATCTTTGAAAGTTCCGCTGCCCCTGCTGCCATTATTTCAGGATCGGCACCAAAAAGCTGCGCGGATACAGGATGCTCATTTTCACCTGTTGTAAGAAGCTCACCGGTATTTTTATTATTGTATTTAAGTCCCTTTGCACTGACCATTTCGGTATAGGTAAGGTCCGCACCCATTTCCTTACAGATAAGTCTGAATGGGAGGTCTGTCACCCCTGCCATAGGCGCCAGCACAAGAATGCCGGGTATTTCAACATTTCCGATCTTAAAACTCATCAGTTTTTTCCTTTTACAGCTTTCCTGTAGTATTCCTCCACAGGCTCAAGCAGGTCCTTGTTTTCTTCCTGAAACTGTTTAACCTTAAGTCCTGCACTTATTTCATCGTATGCAGCATCATTTTCTGCTGCTGCCGTATGTATGAAAAGATTTTTGCCATCATCAAAAGAAAGTGAAAATATCCCGCCTACCTCAGCCGTGAAAATAACACAGGCAGCCTGAAGATCATCCTTCACAGGCTTGGGCATTCCATTGAATCGGGGATTCAAATAGTATTTTTTCTGATACGCATTCGCCACGCACAGCACATCATTTTCCTGCATTTAAGAAGCCTCCTTGTATCATGGTGTCAGGTTTATCTTATCAAGAAAAGGTGTCGGATCCTTTTCCCTGCCATATAATTTTTTTGGTATTGTAACTGTAAGATAACGTTTTGCTCTCGTTGCAGCCACATAAAACAATCTTCTTTCTTCTTCTATGTCTGCATCCTTGACAGCTTTTTTGTAAGGAATCATTCCATCGACACTCTCAGGAATATAAACTCTGTCAAATTCCAGCCCTTTGCTGCCATGCATTGTAAGAATTGAAACTGCATCAGCATCGGCATTCTCTTTCCTATCCATCTTATATTTTTCCTTAAGTTTCAAAGTTACCTCACTGATATGTAGTTTCCATTCTTCAAGAGTGTTGTAAGGCTTTGCAGAGTCCGAAAGTTCCTCTAAGATCTCAAAAAGTTCTTCGCTTTCTATTCCATGATCTTTTGCATAATCTTTTAAAAATTCATCATATCCGACAACTGTTCTTATATAGTGTATTGCGGCAAAAGGAGATAATTTTGCAATATGTCTAAGGTTTCCTGCAAATTCCTCTATCCTTGTTGCCATCCACGATTTACCCTTGTAAAAATCTTTCCACCTTATAAAACTGACTGTATTTTTCTTATCTGGAAGATCGATACATGCATCTGTAAGGCTTTCTCTTGAAAGATACCTTACTGGTCTGTTCATAATGGACACAACCTTTTCGCGACTTCGGGCACCTTCTGCAACTTCCAGATAAGTAATAAGATCCTTTGCGATCCAATGATCGTAAATGTTTGGTGCCGACTCTCTCATAACAAAGGGGATATTGTATTCCATAAGGCGTTCCGCAAAAGGTCTTGCTGTAAGATTTGTTCTGTATATTACCGCCATATCCTTAAATGCCATTCCTTTATTATGTGCATCAAGTATGTCTTTCACAAGGAATGTATCCTCTGCTTTCCTGTCTGTAAACTTTTTTATAAGAGGGACACTTCCATTTTCGCCTTCCGAACATATATCTTTTTTATACCTTCGGCTATTTCGGCATATTATTTTTCCTGTAAATTCAACGATCTTTTTTGTCGATCTGAAATTTTTAGAAAGAAGAACTGTTTTACATTCAGGAAAATCTTTTGGGAAGCCCAGCATGATACCGGGATCAGAACCTCTGAAACGATAAATGCTCTGATCATCATCTCCAACAACAAAAAGATTATCCTGCGGTTTAGCTATTTTTCTGATAAGACTGTATTGAAGTCTGTCTGCATCCTGAAATTCATCAATAAGAATATATTTGTATTTTTCCTGCCATGCTTCCAATACATCCGGCCTCTCTTCGAACAATCTGACACACATAAGCATCATATCATCAAAATCTATCAGCTTATTCTGTCTCATAAAATTCCTATACGTGGTAAATATTTCCCGAAACGCCTCTGCCGGACAATGTATGGAATAATAATTATCGATGTTGATATTTAGCGACTTTATCAGACTGATCTCTCCAAGCATGTTCTTTGAAAAATCTCTGTCATCCGCCTCTGCAAGCTGCATAGAAGCGGCTTTATCATGGATAAACTTCCTTGAAAGTTCTTCCGAAATGATCTGGTCCGGTGTAATACCGTATGACAGTCTGATAATTGTAAAGAAAACCGAATGAAATGTTGAAAATCTGACCCCGAGACTCCCGTTCATCATTTTCACAAATCTCGACCTCATTTCAAGTGCCGAAGCCTTGGTAAAGGTGATGACCAAAATATTGCCGGGATCGATTCCTGCTTCTTCTATAAGATATCTGGTCCTTCCGGTAATGACCGCAGTCTTACCGGAACCAGGACCAGCCAAAACAAGCATAGGCCCATCTACATGTCTGATGGCTTCCTGCTGTTCACTACTGTAATTCATGACTCTGAAACAGCCTTGGTAAGCATATCAATGCCTACTCTTATTCTCTTAAGAGACTCTTCCTTGCCAAGGATCTCCATTATCTCATAAGCTCCGCCAGGAGTCATCTGCTTTCCTGACACAGCTGTACGTACAGGCCAGAGTCCCTGTCCGTTTTTTATTCCTTTTTCATGGATATAATCCATAAGGACTTTTTCAACGCCGTCACGACTGTAGTCATCATTTGCCTCAAGGCGTGGAAGAAGATCCTTTAAAACTTCAAGAGAATTCTCTGAATTTGTCTTCATTTTCTTGTGAGTATACATTGCAACATCATAAGAAGGAAGTTCATCAAAGAAATCAATAAGCGGCTCTATGTCAGGGAATACCTCTATACGGGTCTGTACAAGAGCAGCGATCTTCTTTGTATCAAGGTCTTTCCTTACTACATTTTTGATGTATGGAAGGGCTCTCTTGTAATAATCGTCGAAATTCATCTTCTTTATATATTCGCCATTCATCCACTTTGCCTTCTTCATATCGAAGACTGCAGGGGACTTATTTATACGCTTATAATCGAAGGCTTCTGCAAGTTCATCAAGAGTGAATATCTCGCGGCCGTCCTCCGAGCTCCAACCTAAAAGAGCAACGAAATTGACTACGGCTTCCGAAACAAACCC
Organism: uncultured Lachnospiraceae bacterium; assembly: GCA_902796595.1. Taxonomy (GTDB): domain Bacteria; phylum Bacillota; class Clostridia; order Lachnospirales; family Lachnospiraceae; genus Catonella. The sequence continues at coordinate 21,627 of CADBPM010000058.1, forward strand.
CTGTTCAATAAGATCCTCATAAGAGCTGTGTCCACTTCTCTTGCTGAGCTTCTGATGCTCCTCATTAGTAATAAGTGGGCAATGGATGTACTTAGGTATCTTCCAACCGAACGCATCGTAAAGTCTGTCGTACTTAGGAGTACTTGAAAGATACTCATTTCCTCTTATTACATGGGTTATTCCCATAAGATGATCGTCAATTACATTTGCAAAATTATAAGTAGGATATCCATCTGACTTGATAAGTATCTGATCATCAAGCTCGGAATTATCTACTGTTATATCTCCATATATTTCATCATGGAAGGTTGTTGTGCCTTCGCGCGGAATATTCTGACGGATGACATAAGGCTTGCCTGCAGCAAGATTGGCTTCTATCTCTTCTTTGGAAAGATGAAGACAATGCTTGTCATATATCATAACTTCCTTGCCGTCTATGGTCCGCTTTAAGCTTTCGAGTCTTTCTTTAGTACAGAAGCAATAATATGCTTCGCCCTTTTCAATAAGCTGCTTTGCATAATCGAGGTAAAGACCGCTCTTTACACGTTCACTCTGAACATAAGGGCCATAATCACCGCCAATATCAGGACCTTCATCATGCTTAAGTCCTGTCTCTTTCATTGTTCTATATATAATATCAAGTGCTTCAGGAACAAATCTTGCCTGGTCGGTATCCTCTATTCTTAATATAAAGTCACCGTTTTCAAGCTTTGCAACAAGATATTCGTAAAGTGCTGTACGAAGGTTTCCTACGTGCATTCTTCCAGTAGGGCTTGGTGCAAATCTTGTTCTAACTCTTTCTTCCATAACAAAAAGACTCCTATATCATTACTTTAATCAAATATCGTATCTAATTCAGAATTTTCAACCATTCTCGTAAATTCTTCACTGACAACTGCAAATTCTTCGTCTTCAACAATACCTTCAACATTAAACTCTTCTTTCCCAACTGGAACAAAACGATAAATCCAGATATTATCACCTGTTTCTTTCGGCGGAAGAAGGGCTATATATTGTTTATCTTTTACTGGGAAAATTGTGAGAACCTCACACATGACTTCCTGTCCATTGTCCATCGTCACCGGAATAGACATCTCAGGAAGATTAGGCTTTTCTTCTCTTTCAGCCATAACGACCGTCCTTTCTACCGATTGCATTTTACTGCAAACAAAGTCCAGTTATTTTAGTATATACTGTTTGCATGCTTTTTTCAAGTCCCCTTTGTTTTTTTCCAAAATGCATCCAGCTCTTTGCTGATCTCCTCTATTTCAACCTTCCTGTATGGTATCCATTCCCTTGGGAAAAGTTCATTATACTGCCTTGTTAAAAATCTGTCGTCAAGAAGAAGTATGACTCCTGTATCGGAAACTGTCCTTATAACCCTTCCCGCTGACTGCATGACTTTGTTCATTCCCTGATAAAGATAGGCATATAAAAAACCCGTTCCTCTTTTCCTGTCCTCAAAAAATTCTCTTATAAGTTCTCTTTCCTTCGAAACCTGCGGAAGACCTGCTCCTGCTATCACAGCCCCTATAAGGCGTTTTCCTGTAAGGTCTATCCCCTCTGAAAAAACGCCGCCCATAACGCAAAGTCCTATCAGAGTTTTTTCATTATTTTTTGAAAATGTATCAAGAAACTTTTCTCTTTCTTCCTCAGTCATACTTCTGTCCTGCGGCAAAAGTGTCATTTCCTTGCAATATTCAAAAAGATATGGTTCTACAGCCTCCATATAGCCATACGAAGGAAAAAAAGCCATATAATTTCCCTTCTTTGCGCCAGCGGTCTCTGCAATATATCTGGCAACCCTTCTGTAAGAATTTTCGTTCCTTTCTTTGTATCTGGTTGAAATATCTGCGGCAACCCCTATGAAGCGCTTGGCTGGGTCAAAGGGGGATGGAGCGTAAACTGCGTAATCGTCTTCATTTCCACCTAACTGCTCTTCATAATACTTTACAGGAAGGAGCGTCGCCGAGAAAAATATGACACTTCTGATATTTTCATACCTTGCAGAAAGGTTCCTTGACGGGTCGATACAGGAAAGCTTTATGCTCCTGCCGCCCTCTTCGCTCCTCTTCCCTATTGTAATGTAATGATCATCATAAACATCGGCAGCATTTGCAAAATCTCTCAATGAAAAATAAAGGTTCAGCGCCTCTTCATGAAAGGATGACTGATTGAAATCTCTTGTTGCCTCGGAAAAAATCTTCTCATAGACAGTCATTGCGCTTTCACAGGAAAAAATAAGGCTGTCGGGAAGTGTTTCCAACCTTTCAATATCCTTCACTTCTTCAAGGGCTTTTTCTATTTCAACAGAAAGCCTCTTAAGTTTCCCTGATAGTTTTGCCCTGAGCCCGTTAAAATGAAGTTTTTCAACCTTCCGTTCCTCTTTTTTAACAGAAACAAGCTTTTTCACCGCAATGATATTTTCTTTTGAAATAGAGGCAGAATACATTTCTCTTGCCCTTTCAACCAGATTATGTGCCTCATCTATAAGAAAAATGTAATCATGTTTTGTTTCATCAAAAAAGCGTCTCAGATACACATTCGGATCGAAGGCATAATTGTAATCGCAGATCACACTGTCCGCCCACACGCTTGCATCAAGTCCAAACTCAAAAGGACACACCTCATATTTTTCTGCATATTTTTCAATACAGGCTCTATCGATCTTCTTCTCATGCCTTATCATATCAAATAAAGCCTCGTTGATCCGGTCGAAATGTCCCTTTGCCCTCTTGCAGACGGCGGGATTGCAGTCCGCATGTTCAAATATACATATCTTATCCCTTGCTGTGATCGTGAGCGAAATGATGTCTGTTCCATTTTTCGCAAAAATCCCCATAGTATCTTCTGCGACAGTCCTTGTTATGGTTTTTGCAGTAAGATAAAATATCTTTTCCGAAAGTCCTTCGCCAAGCGCTTTTACTGCCGGAAACAAGGTTGAAATGGTCTTGCCTGTGCCGGTCGGAGCCATAAGAAAGAGCTTCTTTTCTCTTAAGATCGTCCTGTAGCAGTCCGCCACAAGCTTCTTCTGCCCCTGTCTGTATTCAAAAGGAAATTCGAGTATTTTGATCGACTCGTTTCTCTTTTCCCTGTGATGCGCTAAAAAAAGCATCCATTTACAATACTCGGAAACCACACCCACAAACCAATCAAAAAGTTCTTCTGTCTTGTAGGTATATTCGAAAGTCTTCATCTGTTCTGTGTCAATGGAAATATATATCATGCGGACTGTTACATTTTCCATTTCATTTTCCCTGCCATGTATGGCGGCATAACATTTTGCCTGTGCAAGGTGAAGAAGTTCCGGCTCTGCAAGCCTTTTTACGTCGCTTAGCATACACTTTATCTCTTCTATCTCGCCCAATTCGGTCACTCCGTCAGCCCTTCCCAAAACCTTGATCTTTATGACAGGCTCAAAGGTATCATCCGTCAGATGAACAGGTCTGTAAAAATCTTCGCCGACATCCATATATTCAGAAAAAGGGAGCGTACAAGTGTACGGAACCTCCGACATGTACGCTCCCTTCTGACTCTTCTGATATTTTTGATGAAGTCGTATGCCCTCTTTCATAGCATCAGGGTCTCTTGCCCTGCCCCGTCCGGAATCAATATCCCCATGACGCAGTACAAAGCCTGTAAGATCTCTTACCGAAACTTCTATATCATTCACTCTTCATTGCCTCTATAGCTGAAATCTTTGTTGCTTTACTTGCAGGATAATATCCTGATATTACGCCGACCGCAACCGCAAAAGCCGAAGCCAGTATCGGCAGATACCACGGGATAACTGAAAGCTTTGTCGCCTCACTGCCGTAAGTCATAGAATTGTTCAAAGCCTGCATAAGGCTTCCTCCAAACTTGTTTATGGCAAACGAGGCTATATAGCTTAAGATAACGCCTATGATGCCTCCCATAAGTCCCATGATACCGGACTCAAAAAGAAAAAGCTTTTTTATATCTGCAACCTGACAGCCAAGCACTTTCATTATGCCTATTTCTTTTATCCTCTCATAAATAGACATGATCATCGTATTGGCAATTGAGATTGCCGCAACTATCATTGAAACTGCTCCGACACCGCCAAGCACTGTCTGCATCATATTTGAGGTCTGCTGCATTGGCTTGGTCATTGATGAAAGACTTGTTGAAGAATAACCCAACTGCTTTATTGCATCCTGAACCCCCTCAACATCTTTCACGTTGTCGCAATTTACTTTTATACTGGAGTACTCCTTCAGTTTCTTCTTGGCTTTTGCCTTGTAATCACCTGTAAGGCCTTTCATATAGTCTTTATAAAGTTCCTTGAAATCACCTATATCCATATATGCTGAATACGAATACTCAGAATATTCATCAACATCAAATATTGCTATATCAGTATTATAGGTTTTAAATTCAATACTTGGAAGACCTGTATTACTGTCTATAGGTGTAGTTTCGTCCTGTGCAAGTTCCATAGTGACCCTGTCCTTTTCGGGGTCGACTTCTTTTGTAGACCAGCTTATACTTTCAGGATCATAGAAATACTGAAATAAGTTTGGACCAGACCAGATTTTTATCCGCTTTTTTGATTTTGACGGCGTGTAATCGCCTGTCTTTAATTCGGGCAATCCAAAATCTTTAAATACTGAATAATCCATAGCACTTATAGAATTATTTGTCTGGTATCTTCCATTTCTTAATGTAACCTGAACATCAATCACAGGTGATACATTTTTGACATGTGGAATCTGTCTGATCTGTTCTACAAGTTCATCGGTAAGCTTCTGTGTTGTAGGACCATTTGCATTATGATTATTGTAGTCATAAGAATAATTTTCCACGGTGATCATAGTCATAGATCCCAACTGCATTACCGATTCCTGAAAGCTCTTATTCATACCTATACCTATCGAAAACATTACAACGATAGAAATAGTACCTATAACAATACCTACAACTGTAAGCGCAGTCCTTGCCTTTCTTCTTCCAAGATTCCTCAAACCCATTTTTATGAGATCACTTATCCTCATACAGATTTATTCCTTTTTTTATCCTGCGCTTTGCAAGAAAAATGCCACATGCAATTCCCAAAGCAAGCGCCGCCACAGTTACTCCTCCTATAAGTACAGGGTTCGTGACCCCTGTACTCTGTCCGTTTCCGGCACCCGTTTCAGCGTACATCCCGTCGCCGTTAACATCTCCATCCATTGCGCCGCCATCAGTCATCATTTCATTGTCGCCGTCTACTTCTGTATTGGCATAATCAGTATTATCTCCGGATTTATTAGCAAGACCGGAAGTATTGACTGACGCATCAGTAGGTGTACTTCCTGATGTATTTTCTGATGCTGTTGATGAGACGCTCTCACTCGTTCCGGTAACATCCGTACCTGCTGCCGCTCCATTTTTACCTGAATATCCAGTATTTTCCTCTTCTCCATTAGAAACCAGGCTCAAGGCTTGGCTTTCCGCATTTTCACCACTGGCAGTGCTTGTCTCGCTTTGCAAAGAGGCAATTGCGTTATTCTCAGCGCCAGAAATCACCTGTGTTGCAGCGCTCGCATCCGTCTGCGTTTTACTGGCTCCGGTATCCCCCTCACTTACGGCTTCATTGGATACTGAAGTGGATATATTTTCATTTAATGTATCATTCATTTACTTTTCCTCTCAGATGTCCTCATCCTCTTCATCAAGCTTTTCACGCATCTTTTTCTTATATCTCTTAAGATAAACAAGCCTTGTAATTCCTGTCGCTGCTAAGAAAACAAGAATTTCCATTATAATAAATGCCCAGATTGGCAGCTCTTTTTTCTGCTCTGTCATCTGCCCGTTATCAAGATCACTTGGCGGCATTTCCTGCTGTGGCTCTGTTATCTCACTTTCAAAAGGCGTATCATAGCTTGACACATTTCCGTTGCTGTCTTCGTAAGAAATAGTAAGCGTACCGTTGCCGTAAGACTGCACCATAGGAGTTACAGTTATCGACCAGTTCTTTCCTGTACCAGCCTCAACATTTCCAATTATAAGCATATCACCGGTGGATTCAAAATCCCCTGAAACCTTTGCAGTAACATTGTAAAGAGGACTCTTTCCCATATTGTTGAAATCAAAGGAAAGGTCTGTCTGCTCTCCAAAAACAGGAGTCTCCCCTGACCCTACAGATATATTTGAAACCTGCGGTCTGTCGTTTGAATAAACCTGAAGCTTTAATACTGTTGCAGAATTGGCTGCCTTGCTTATCGGATTTTTGCTGATAGCTGGGTCTATCGTCTGGTATTCATAATCAAAAGTAATTTTCAGATCATAGCCATTTGTGGCAACGTCGCCTTTTACCTTGAGCGGTACAGTAAGCTTCTTCTTTTCGCCCGGTGCAAGTGAATCAAGCATAAAGCTTGCACTGCCTTCGGTAATTGCAAAGGTATTGTCGTCCGATGAAACAGTTGCCTGAATGTTGCTTGCTTCTATGGTCTTATTGGTATTTTCAACTATAAAGGTAAAATTAAATATTTTACCTGCCATTATCTTCTTTTTGCCTGTACTGTACTTTGATATCATAAGCTTCGGCACTGAATTGGTGTACTTGTTTGCCGAATCGTCGATACCGGTAAAATAAATATTCTGAGTATCTGCTATCTTGGTAGCCTGAGTCCTGTCTGTATCAGCAAAATAGCTCCAGTTCATCGCCATGCTGTGAATGCCCTCGGAAAGACCATCTGTTGCCTTAAAGGTATAATTCACACTGTACGATTTTCCTGCCTTAAGCTTTTCAACTCTCTTTTTTGTATAATCAGAAACAGGCTGGAGCCCCGAAGCATCAAAGCCCGTTATCTCACATGCAAAATTATCTGCATCATGATCACTCGTATTTGTAAATGTAACCGCAACATAAACATTTTCACCTACTGTTACATCTCTTGGAATGGATATCGATGTAATCTCTACCAAAGGGTTATCCGCCGCACTTGGTGCCACAACTGAAACCTGAATGCTAAAACTTTCCTCAGTTCCTCCTTCTGCCCCGCTTGCACTTTTGACTGTTACTGTAAGCGGCACTACTGCTGACGTAACAACATTTTCGCTTACTGTAAATTCAAAAGAAAGTGGCTTCGTCTCACCTGCAGAAAGTGTTCCTATATTCTTCTTTGCTGTTCCTGCCGCAATAAAATTGGCATCATAACCGGTCATGGAAACTTTCGTATCCTTGGCAGCTGTCTCTCCCCTGTTTGAAAGAGTAAATTTAACCTTAAAAGTGTCGCCCGGCTTTACCGACGAAGGCAAGGTGATATTGCTTATATCAAAATCGGGGGTACTCTTGCTTTTATCAACAACAATCTTTAGATTTGATACTTCAAGTACCTGCTTGTGATACTTGTTTGCCGAATCCCTGAACCCAACGGTAATAGTAAATTTATTATACACACCTGCCGCAGCCTTCTCGGATATTTTAACCGAAAATGCTATATAACAGTGCTCACTGGTTGAAATGTACTTTATGCGGTTTCCTGTTGAATTTACAACTACAGGCTCGCTTGCAAGCTGCATCAGCTCTGACCCTGTATCAACATCTACTGTAGGCTTCATAGCAGGATAATCTTCCGCTCTTACAGGAATCTTCACTTCTGCGACCGTTCCTGCTCCTGCATGGACAGCCTTGAAGCCTCCATCTATCACGATATTAGGCTTTATCATGTTTGCGGTCACTACACTGTTCTCATCTGCGTAAGCGCTTGTAACACTACCCCCGCTGCAAACTCCTGTTATCATAAAAGCCGCAGTAAGAACAAGTGCACACCTTTTTAATCTGTTTTTAAAGTTCATTTTTTCCCTTTCCCTCTGAAAGCCCTTCCATGAGCTTCTTTCTCTTTTCCTCTCTCTTCTTCTTTTTAAGAAGCATTTCTTCTTTAAATTTTTCTGCCTCAGCCTTACATTCCGCCTCTATTTCTTCGGCGGTATGTCTTACCTCGACATCCTGTATATTTCCATCCAGAATGTGAATTATCTTATCCCCGTAATCCGCTAACCTCGGGTCATGAGTTACCATAACTATCGTCTGGCTGTTTCTTCTTGCCATAGAGTGGATAAGATCCATAACCTCCATCGTTGTCTTGGTATCAAGGTTCCCTGTCGGCTCATCCGCAAAAACTATTTCAGGGTCTGCCACAAAGGCTCTTGCTATGCCGACTCGCTGCTGCTGTCCACCACTCATTTCCTTTGGGCGATGTTCCATTCTTTTGGCAAGCCCAACCTGTTTCAACATTTTTATTGCAAGTTTCCTTCTTTTTTCAGGCGACACACGTTTAAATACCAATGGCAATTCTACATTTTCAATTGCATTCATTGAACCGATCAGATTATATGCCTGAAATACAAAGCCAAGATAGCGCTGTCTGAAATCCGCCAGATTTTTCTCACTCATCCGCCGGATATCATAACCTTTTATCTTTATCTCACCACCACTTGCTTTTTCTATTCCTGCCATAAGGTTCAGCAAAGTGGATTTACCCGAACCGGATGTACCAAGAAGGCAACAGAATTCGCCTTTATCAATGGTAAAGCTTACATCATTTACAGCCCGGATCTTTTCAGTTCCCATGTGATAGATTTTCTTCACGTGAGACAATTCTATGATCTTTTCCATCTTTTATTCTTTCCTCAAATCCTATAAAACCCAAAGAAGGCAGGAAGCCTCACACCTCCTGCCGTAAACACTTTATTTAACTGACCGAATCAAGGAACTCTTTTATAACCTCAACTGTCTTATCAATCCCCTTATAATCGCTCTGTATAGCAAGATGATAGTTCGTTACCTTTCCCCACTTTTCATTGGCATGGTAATTGTAATAATTTGCCCTTCTCTTATCCATTCTTATAAGAATGTCATCAATCTTTTTAGGGTCTGCGCCATAATCTTCAATCGCCCTGCGAGCTCTAAATTCGTTACTTGCCCAAATAAAGATATTAACAACGTCTGTTCTTTCTCTAAGGATATAATCAGCACAGCGGCCAACTATAACACATGGGCCTTCATCTGCCACCTTTCTGATAACCTCTGACTGGGCTATATAAATGCGATCGTCCAATGACATCTGGGTATAACCCACATCCGGACTTCCGTATGCATTCATTCCCATTGCAATTGAATACAGAAGACTGTTTGTAGCCTTCATCTCCGCGTTATCAAAAGCTGCTTCCGAAAATCCGCTTTCCTTTGCAGCCCTTGTGATAAGAGCTCTGTCATAAAAAGGTATGCCATATTCATTGGCTATCTTTTCTCCTACTTCCCTGCCACCGCTTGCATATTGCCTGCTTATTGTGATTACCTTATTCATAAAAACCTCCTTTAGGACCTTGTTACCCCATAGGATTTTCAGTATTCATAAAGTTCATAAATTCTCTTTAAGTTTACGTTCATTATAACTTAAAGAGTTTAAAAAGTACAGGAAAACTTCTCTCTTAATTTTTCAGAAACAAGTGGCGTTACGCAGTCATCCACACTTTTTCCATAAGATGCTATTTCCTTGACCGTTGTAGATGAAAGATAGGCATATTTAAGGTCAGTGATCAAAAACATTGTCTCCACTTCCGGATCTATCGTTCTGTTTGCCTGGGCAGCCTGCATTTCATATTCATAGTCGGTAACTGCACGAAGTCCCCTGATGATTATGCTTGCATTATTTTTGCGGGCAAAGTCCACTGTCATTCCCTCAAAAGTTTCCACTCTGACATTTTCCATGCCTTTAACTGCATCACAGAGCATTTCATAACGCTCCGCCATAGTAAAAAGAGGCTTCTTCACTTTATTTACAAGTATGCCTACAACAAGTTCATCTACATTTGCAGCGCTTCTCTTTATTATATCTATATGTCCAAAGGTAACCGGATCAAAGCTTCCCGGATATATTGCCCGAATCATCTATTATCCCCCTGATAAAGTTTTGCGTAAAAGAATTTCCTTTAATGTAAAAGAAGGTCTCCTTTAAAGGAGACCTTCTTTTGTATAGTAAATGCAGTCGATGAGATTTGAACTCACACAGGATTTAACTCCCACTAGAACCTGAATCTAGCGCGTCTGCCGTTCCGCCACGACTGCATAACCGCGTGTCAATGAATCTCCAAAGATTCTTGACAAAAGAAAAATGCGGAAGATGGGACTTGAACCCACACGACTGCAATAGCCACAAGATCCTTAGTCTTGCTCGTCTGCCAATTCCGACACTTCCGCATTGGATGATTACATCCGTTATTCTTTTCTTTCGGCTAAGTTTTTTAATTCATTTGCTCAACCGAACGAATACTATTATACCACGGTTGATTCTAAATTGCAAGCACTTTTTTCAATTTTTTTCAAAAAAATATTTATTAGGTGCAAAAGTGAGGAAAATAGCAGGGTTGATGGGGATTTTTGTCGAGAAAAGAAAAAAATAAAGAGCCTATGGTTTAACCATAGACCCTTTTCGAATTCATCAAAAGTTCTGTTCTGTATCGTAACTTCGTTACGATACTTGGCGGCATCGCTTCGCGATTGCTCTTACCTTAGACCGCTTATGTAGCAAGTATGTTCTATATCGTAACTTCGTTACGATATTTAGCGGCATCGCTTCGCGATGCCGCAATAATTAAGCTAATTTGCTCTTTGCTGTTTCAGCTAATGTCTTGAAGCCTTCAGCATCGTTTACAGCAAGATCAGCTAACATCTTACGGTTTATGTCGATGTTAGCGAGCTTAAGGCCATGCATAAGCTTGCTGTATGAAAGACCGTTGATCCTTGCAGCTGCATTGATACGAACGATCCAAAGCTTTCTGAAATCACCCTTCTTCTTTCTGCGTCCTGCAAATGAAGAAGTAAGTGCACGCATAACTGACTGCTTTGCAACTCTGTACTGCTTGCTTCTTGCTCCCCTGTATCCCTTAGCGAGCTTTAATACTTTATTATGTCTTTTCTTGGCACCAAGGCCACCCTTAATTCTAGCCATTCTAATAATCCTCCATTAAAAACTAAAACCGATGATCTCGCAATACTGTACCACCGTAAATCAATAAGCTTAAAAGCGATTATGCATAAGGAAGTAATCTCTTCATGCTGTTTACATTTGTCTGATCAACCTCGGTAGCTTTACGAAGATTTCTCTTTCTCTTTGTGCTCTTCTTTGTAAGGATGTGGCTCTTGTAAGCCTTCATTCTCATGATCTTTCCTGATCCTGTAACCTTAAAGCGCTTTGCAGCAGCTCTCTTTGTCTTCATCTTTGGCATAGCTTATTCCTCCTGAATCGTATTATGAAATTATCAAAAAGAAAAATCTGTTTTGATAAATTTAGCAAAGCAGCTATTGAATAAAAACTCAAAATCACCCTTTGCCTGCTATATATTCCGGCTGAAACAACAAGGCAAGCCTTATCACTTCTTTGCTGAAATAACCATGGACATGCTTCTTCCTTCAAGCTTAGGCTGCTTTTCTACGACAGCGACATCAGACAGCTTGTCGAAAAACTCGTCAAGGTTTTCCCTACCGTTAGAGATATGAGCCATCTCACGGCCTCTAAATCTGAGTGAAACTTTGATCTTATCACCCTTATCAAGAAACTTTCTTGCCTGGTTAACCTTAGTATTAAGATCGTTAGAATCGATATTCGGTGAAAGCCTGATTTCCTTAAGTTCAGACACCTTCTGTCTTTTCTTGGCTTCCTTGGCTTTTTTGGCCTGCTCATAACGATACTTGCTGTAGTCTATGATCTTGCAGACAGGCGGCTTTGCTGTAGGTGCAATCTTGACAAGGTCAAGTTCTGCCTCCCTTGCTAACTTCATGGCATCCTTGGATGACATAATACCTAATTGTTCTCCATGCTCACCGATCAGTCTTATTTCTTTGTCCCTGATCTGCTCATTGATCATTAAATCGCTGATAGAAAAACACCTCCTCAAAAACTCCAATACGGACTGACCAAATACAAAGTCAGTAAAAATAAAAAAACGTGGATAAAATATCCACGTTCCAAAACTATCAGAGGACTGACCTCTGTAATAATCGATAAAACCTGGGTCACTTAAATGTGCCGGGGTGGAAGTGGATACTTCACTTTTAATCTACTGTTTGCACAGCTTTTTTATGATACTACAGATTTGCTCCTCTGTCAAGTCTTATTTCAAAAATCTACATTTCCAAACTCTGAAAGCTTGAGACCTTCGTTTCTTTCAAGGACAGTCTGTATACTCCATGGGTGTGAGAAGATAAGGAGCGGTCTGTCATGCATATCCTTTATCTTCTTTGTATCCATTGTAAGGTTCAGTGAATCAATATCCACATCTTTATTTTCAATCCAGCGGATATATTCGTAAGGAAGGGTATCGAGTGCTATTTCAACATTATATTCATTCTTAAGTCTGAACTGAAGAACTTCAAACTGAAGAACACCAACAGCACCTACTATAATCTCTTCAAGTCCGGTATTAAATTCCTGAAATATCTGAATGGCACCTTCCTGTGCGATCTGTGATATTCCCTTTACAAACTGCTTACGCTTCATGGTGTCAGTCTGACGCACTCTCGCAAAGTGTTCAGGTGCAAATGTAGGGATTCCGGCATATCTGAAATTGCTTCCTTTGCTGCAGACTGTATCACCTATGGCAAAAATGCCCGGATCAAACACGCCTATTATATCGCCGGCATAGGCTTCACTTACTATTTTCCTTTCATCCGCCATAAGCTGCTGCGGCTGCGAAAGTCTGGTGACTTTGTTTGCCTGAACGTGATTTACTTCCATTCCGGCTTCAAATTTTCCAGAGCAGATACGCATAAATGCAACTCTGTCGCGGTGATTTTTGTTCATATTTGCCTGAATCTTAAATACGAAGGCAGAGAACTTATCGTCGAGCGGTGATATTTCACCCTGATCAGATACTCTTGCCTTAGGGGTGTAAGTCATCTTAAGGAAATGTTCAAGGAAGGTCTCCACACCAAAATTGGTGAGAGCCGAACCGAAGAATACCGGTGAAAGCTCTCCTGCCGTAACCTTTTCCTGATCAAAAGGAACTGCAGCTCCATCAAGAAGCTCAAGTTCTTCCATAAGCTTCTCGTAGTTGTCATCGCCAAGTGTAGTCCTTGCATCCGGATCATCTATATCAAAATAAGAAGTTTCAACTTCCTTTGAACCGGCATGCTCTGCCTTGAATTCCATTACCTTTTTAGTATTTCTGTCATATACACCCTTGAAATTCTTTCCGCAGCCGATAGGCCAGTTGACAGGGCACGTTGCTATCCCGAGAATCTTCTCGATCTGGTCCATAAGCTCAAATGTATCAAGTGCCTCGCGGTCAAGCTTATTTATAAATGTAAATATAGGGATATGACGAAGCACACATACTTTGAAAAGCTTTATAGTCTGGGGTTCAACACCTTTGCTGGCATCAATTACCATAACCGCAGAGTCTGCTGCCATAAGGGTACGGTATGTATCCTCCGAGAAATCCTGATGCCCCGGTGTATCCAGAATATTTATACAATAACCTTCATAATTAAACTGCATTACCGAACTGGTTACAGAAATACCTCTTTCCTTTTCTATCTCCATCCAGTCGGATACGGCGTGTTTACTTGCTTTTCTTGCCTTTACGCTTCCTGCAAGATTTATTGCTCCTCCGTAAAGAAGGAGTTTTTCTGTAAGTGTTGTTTTACCTGCATCAGGATGCGATATGATTGCAAACGTTCTTCTTCTTTCTATTTCACTCTTAAGGTCTGACATATTTTCCTCTGTTTATTTCTTTTTCTCTGTTTTCTTTTTCTTTAATGCTTTTTCTACCGTTACTGTATAAGTATAGGTGTACTTTCCGTTCGTACTTGTAAGTATTACATTGGCAGTTCCTTCCTTTAAAGCCTTCATCTTGCCACTCGACACATCTTCTATCAAAAGGATAGAAGGGTCAGTCGATTTATAAGTATACTCTAATTCTTCCTCACTGTAAAGCAAAGTTGCCTTTGGATGTGCAATATCTTTTACATGCATCACTGTAGGTGCGCTGTAGGCCACAAGTATAGGATAGACCGGCGTTTCATCCTCTCTTAAAGTATTTTCCTTAGATGTTGCTTCATTTTTTTCCATTATCACATACCATCCTGACCTATAGATAAAGGTTCTAAGAAAATACGCTCCGGTCGTAGGATCCTTATAAAGATAGCCCGGTACCTGCCCCATTTTCTTCTTCATGTCCGGTGTGTAGTAAAGTGCAGTATTGGCATAGTTAAATCCGTAAGGAACACTGAAACGAAGCTTCGCAGTATTATTTTTATCAAACTGGTAGCCGTCAAGATTTATATTCATACCAATATACTTTGAGGTCTTGTTTACTCTCTGGACAGCCTGAAGGATCTGACTTTTCTCATTATCCTTGGATGGCACCGTAAGATTAGGCATAAAATTCTGTCTTATGTATTTGCCTAAGGTATCAATATACACATCAGTAGCATAGCTTCCTCTTTTAACCGTTGCCCTGATCGCACCATAAGTACTTGGCACTACTGCTGCTATACCTTTCACCTTGAACTTTGCCTGAGTAGTTTCACTTTTCTCTGTTGCCCTGTAATATACAGTAAAAGTATTCATACCAATTTGGGAAACAAGAGTTGTGCCAAGGTCAAATTCATCTTCTTTAAGATTTCTCGCTGTACCATCGTTGAAAGTTGCCGTAACAAGAATCTGAGACTTTGAAATATTCTGCCCCTGCTCCATCGCCGTTCCCGTATAGTCTGCCGTCAGTTTGGTTACAGTAAGCGGAATAGTAGGAACATTTATGGGCTTTGCAGTTACCATATTATCGTATGTAATAGTAACAGGCGTTGTAGGAACTGTTGTGGCAACCTGCGGGGAAATTTTAAAATCAGTGATCACATGTTTTGCCCCTATGATATCTGTCATGGTAACCTTGAAAGTGGCTAAAGGGATTGCCTTGTTCTGTATGACACTTCCGCCTGTGTACTCGGCTGTCATGGACTTTATAGGTGCCTGAACCACTTTGACCTTAAGTTCTGTTGAAAGTACTGTTGTCGAATTTACCCTGTATTGTATTAAAATACTTGCTTCTCCGCCCTTAAGCCCAGCAGGAACGTTGGTAAAATATTCCTCCTTGTTTGCTATGGTCTCGTTTTTACCATCTGCAAAGACACCTTTTATTTCAACGTCATTCACAAGCTTTTTCAATACGCTCGCCTTAGGCTCATCTATATAGTATGCTGCCCCCTTACTTTCTGCTGTTATGCCCGTAAGCACATGAGCGCCCGTAGTTGATGCCATAGTCTCCACTGTACTATGACTTACAAGCGGTGCAGATATCATTGCAGCTGCTGCAAATAAAACACAGCATTTCTTTACTGTCTTTAAAATTACATTGTTTTTTTTCATTTCACACCTGCCTTATAAAACAAAATGCACAATTTCAAGGATAATATCGGCAAATGTCCGCCCATTTTGAACCAGTTTGCGAAAAATAGGGGAATGTTCAATATTTTAAATTTTCCATCTTGATAAACTTTATATAAACTTATATAATCAATCCCGATATTAAATGTAACGTGAATACATTCATATAAAATCAGGGATTTTTACTGGATTTTTTCGGGTACCGTGGTATAATTGAACAGTAATTTTTCCAAAAGAAGGTGTAACCAATGAAATACATGAAACAATTTGCTATAATTCTTGCAGTAACTTTTGCAGGTGAGCTTCTGCATACTGCAATCCCCCTGCCTGTTCCTGCAAGCATTTACGGTCTTGTAATAATGCTTGTTCTGCTTATCACCAGACTGATCAAGGTTGAAATGGTAAAAAAAACAGCCGAATTTCTTATCGAAATAATGCCTATGATGTTTATCCCCGCAGGTGTAGGTCTTATGACAGCCTGGGGAACATTAAAACCACTTCTCTTTCCCATAGTTGCGATGACATTCATTTCAACCATTCTTGTGATGGGTGTAACCGGATGTTCGGCACAGACTGTAATGAAAATAAGGCGTCGTGAGACATCTGAAAAAGATATTAAAGAAAATACCGCCGAAGCTGTAAAAAGAGAAAAAGAATCAGAACTGGAGACAAAATAATGGACGATATAATGGCTTTATCCGCAACATTCGGAGTAGTAATTTCCGTACTTGGATATTTTTTAGGAATCTGGTTAAAGAAAAAAACAGGACTCGCATTAATGAATCCTCTGTTAATCTCAATTGCACTTGTTATAATTATTCTTCTTGCGACCAATATAGACTATGACACTTACAATCAGAGTGCAAAATATCTCAGTTATCTGCTTACTCCCGCAACAGTTGCTCTTGCCATACCGCTTTATCTGCAATTAGAACGATTAAAGAAGAACTTTGTAGCGATCATAGTAAGTCTCACTGCAGGTGCTCTCACATCAATGGGTGTGATCCTCATTATGTCCGTACTCTTCCATTTCACACATGAAGAATATGTCACCATGCTTCCAAAATCCATCACAACCGCTATAGGTATGGGGGTTTCAGAAGAACTTGGCGGAATAGTTACGATTACCGTTGCCGTCATTATAATCACCGGTATCCTGGGAAATATACTTGCGGAATTTGTCCTTAAGATTTTCAAGATAAGTGATCCTGTAGCAAAGGGGCTTAGTCTCGGCGCAGCTTCACACGCCATTGGCACCGCAAAGGCAATGGAAATGGGCGAGATAGAAGGCGCCATGTCAAGTCTTGCCATAGTCGTCTCCGGTCTTTTAACTGTAGTCGGTGCAAGTATATTTGCAGAGCTTTACTGATACATACGCAAAGTATCACTTTAAAAGGCTGTTAAAAATATAACTTATTTTTAACAGCCTTTTTTTATATCATAATGCGATTGTGGCAAGTGCCTTAGGTAAACTGGTTTATTTTTATATTGAGTCATCTATAACGGCACCTTTTATGTCGTCCATTAAAACTTTTATTTTTTCTGCCACTTCTTCAATCTTCGCTGTAATTTCTGCCTGCACCTTATCAATGTCATCAGCTCTTGACTCATTCTTCATTTCTTTTTCAAGGTCTGTGGCATCATCAGGGTCAGGCACGTCACTTTCCTGATACTTCTTATTGATGATTGCCTGTCTTCTTGCCTTGAGTGCGCTTTCCTTTACTTCCTCGCCGGCCTTTGATATCTCAAGTCTCGCCTTGGCATCCGACTCGCGCACTTCCTTCTTATCTTCTTTTTGCTCCTGCTCCCTGTTGTCCTCAGCTTGGGCAATGATCTGTGTCATAATGATCCTTGCTGCTGTATTCATCAACATATCGGCTGCTCTTTTTGCCTCAAGCATAGGCTGACAACCTAATTTCTTTACCTCAAGTTCTCCCAGATCGGTCGTAACTTTTTCAACTATCGACCTGTAAACTTCCTTGCTGTTTATATATCTTTTATTTGCAAGTTCCAGTTCTTCAATCTCTGCCTTTATAAAAGGCGCATTTTCACCTGAATTTAAAAGCTTATCCTTATACTCGTTATTGCCTTTTATCTGAGCACTTGCATCCATGTCAAGCGAACTGATATAATGCAGCTTATCCCTAAGATTCTTAACACCATTGGCATACTTTTGCTCGTTATTAAAAGCATTCCTCACAACGCTCATAGCCTGCTTTTGAGCAAGCTTTCTTCTCAATTCATAGCTCGCCAAGTCATCGCGCTTTAGATATATGTTTTCTGCACTCTTCTTATCGTCATCCTTGTGAAATACTGGTGCATCTACATCTGCAACTTTATGTAAACCTGTAACATTGCTTTTTCTTACAGGTCCAAATGCATCAAGATTACCAGCATACAAAGTCTTTGCTGCCATTCCATCCATAGAAGCACCTCTCTTTCGCAAAATTTATTAATTTAAATTTAATTTTTATTTTATATTATCATATATTTCATTTTCTTACAAGCAAATCTTTTACGCAAATAACGCATTTATTGCTAAAGGATTAAAGAGAAATAAAGTCCTTAAAAGCTCATCAATCATAGATTTTTACCGACTTTTGTGTTAGGATATTAGGGTGTCGCTATTGTTTTTTTTCACAAGGCAGGTTGAAATGAATAAATACATGTTCTTTGATATTGACGGTACTCTTCTTGATGGTGGAAAATTCATCCCGCCAAGTACCATAGAAGCTATACATTCAGCAAGAAAAAAGGGGAACAAGGCATTTATATGCAGTGGAAGAAGTCTCTCAATGCTTCCGAAGCCTGTTCTTGATATAGGCTTCGACGGTATAGTCTGCGGAGGCGGAACCTATATATCCGTTGGAGATAAAATCATAAAACAGCATGCTCTCTCAGTAAATGAGCTTTCAAGGATAACTGAATGGTTTCTTAAAAAGCCAGTAGGATGCTTCTTTGAAGGAGACGATTATATTTACACTCTCCCACTTTCTCATTACAGGTATCCTGACAGGCTGGGTGCATTTTTAAAAATACTTTCTGCTCCTAAAAAGGTTTTCGATCCGGATCACCTTGAAGAAATCCATGCTGCCAAGTTTTCAGGCATGATCCTTCCGGAATATTGGGATTTTGTTCTTGAAATGGCTGAGGATATCAAGGATTTCATGAGATTGGTCATTCACAACGAACCTAATGAAGCTATACACGAAAAATACATGAAGGAATGCCATACTGAAGCTCCTCGCGAAGGTGACAATTCAGGCGATGGTTTTGTAGAATTTTTACCACAGGGTACAAGCAAGGCAATTGGAATAAAAGAGTTGAGCCACACTGAAGGTTTTGATCTTACGGATGCCTATTGTTTTGGTGATTCTGAAAATGATCGTGAGATGATGGAAGAAATTCCAAATTCAATTTGTATGGGAAACGGGCTTCCACAGATAAAAGAAATAGCCTCATACGTTACAAGTGATCTCCTTGATGACGGCATTATGAACGCTATGAAGCACTATGACCTAATGTAGCACAAAAAAGCCACCCCATTTTCGGGATGGCTTTTTTTTATTCTTCTGTTTCTTCTTTGGATTCTGACTCTGCCTTTTCAGCTTCCTTCTTTACGTCATCGAGGTTGAAATATCCTCTTTCGGGTTCGCTCTTTTCATCTTCATCGTCAAAATCATCAAGATCTACTTCTTCATCGTCGTCCTCATCATAAGGCTCTTCAATGTAGGTCTTGTAAAAATAGTAGCATGCCGCAGCAAAACCGGTAAATATTACAAGTCCTGCGAAAAACTTAATAAAATTTTTCATATTACCCCTCCTTTAAGATATGATGTAAACTCCAAAATACAAAATCACTTGATCAAACCGTATTTTTCAAGTGTCTGTCTAAGTACTTCCCTATGCTCTGCTGAGAGCGGACACATAGGCTTTCTATATAATCCAACTTCATAATCCATGAGATTAAGTGCTTCTTTAACCGGAATAGGATTTACCTCTATAAAAAGCTTATGCATAAGGTCAAGGTACTGGTTCTGAAGGTGAAGTGCCTTCGCAGTATCTCCATCCAGATAAGAACGAACTATATCATGCATCACACCAGGAATCACATGACTGGCAACAGAGATAACTCCCTTGCCGCCAAGTGAACAGATCGGCACAGCCTGATCATCATTTCCGGAATAGATAGAAAAATCATATCCTTCTGTAAGTGCTGCGATCCTTCCTATCTGAGAGATATCGCCGCTCGCCTCTTTTATGCCTTTTACATTAGGAACATCCTTAACAAGTCTGAGCACAGTCTCCGGCTCAATATTTACACCTGTCCTGCTTTTGATATTATAAAGAATGACCGGAATCTTTACTGCATCTGCAGTATCTTTGAAGTGCTCATACAATCCCTGCTGTGTAGCCTTATTATAATATGGCGATACAAGCAGAAGACCGTCCGCGCCGACAGCCTCAGCCTTATGGCTTAATTCTATCGCTGTACGCGTACAATTGCTTCCTGTACCGGCTATAACAGGCACACGACCGTTTACATGTTTAACTGCCTCTGCAATGACCTCGATATGCTCCTCTTCAGTAAGAGTAGCCGATTCAGCAGTAGTTCCGGTGATGATAAAGCCATCAACACCATCATCTATCTGCTTATCTATAAGCCATCTAAGTTTATCATAATTAACTGATTCATCATCATTAAATGGTGTGATCAGGGCTGTAGCAACTCCTTCAAAAATACTCATAAATTTCCCTCTCATCCTCGCCACTCGAAATGTGGTTTAAATTACATTCTCTCAAGTCTTCCGTTAAGGCTCATAAGCCATGGATCAAGTGTCTTTCTCATAGCAAGTGCCTGAGCAATATCGAAATCCATGAATTCACCTCTCATGTAGCCAACTACTCTCTTTGTCTTGCCCTCAAGAAGAAGATCGACTGCCTTTGCACCAAATTCTGTAGCGTAAACTCTGTCTCTTGCAGTTGGCGAACCACCACGCTGGATATGACCAAGAACTGTAGCTCTTGTCTCCATGCCTGTTCCCTCTTCAATCTTCTTAGCCATTTCATAAGAATGACCTACAGACTCTGCATTGATGATAATGTAGTGCTTCTTCCCCTTGGCTCTCATTGTCTTTACTCTATTTATGATGCCATTGATATCGTTATCGTAGGTTTCTGCTGTGAGGATCTCCTCTGCACCGTTTGAAATACCGCACCATTCAGCAATATAACCTGCGCCACGTCCCATAACTTCGATGATTGAGCAACGCTCATGTGATGTTGAAGTATCACGGATCTTATCGATACATTCCATAGCTGTATTAACTGCAGTATCGAAACCGATAGTATACTCTGTACATGCAATATCGTTATCAATAGTACCTGGAAGTCCTACTGTATTGATTCCTCTTTCAGCAAGTCTTGCAGCACCCTGGAAAGAACCATCTCCACCGATAACAACAAGACCGTCTATACCGTGCTTTCTGCAGATTTCTGCTGCCTTGTCCTGACCTTCCGGTGTTCTCATTTCAGGACATCTTGCAGTATAGAGGATAGTACCACCTTTCTGGATAATATCCGAAACTGAATGAGAATTCATTTCAACAAGATCTTCCTCAAGAAGTCCGGTGTAGCCTCTACGAACACCAATAACCTTCTTTCCTGCAGTAATAGCACTCCTTACAACGCTTCTTATACAAGCGTTCATTCCAGGTGCATCTCCACCACTTGTAAGTACTCCGATTGTGTTAATGCCGTCTGCCATAATTGTTCTCACTTTCCTTTATTTATTAGTTGTCAGTTTGTTCTCCGAGTTACCTTAGCATGCAGTCATTAAAACCACACATCATTATTTTATTCCTAAATCTAACGTTTATCAATAGTCTTTTCTAGTATTTTAACGTTATCAATTCCGAAATTTTTATAAAACGCATCCATACATTGCTTTATTCCCGAAATCCTGTAGATATCTTTCATTTTTTTAATCTTGTGTTCTTTTTTAAGGAAAATTACAACATTCATATTTCCCTTAAATTTTTGACAGGTTTGTATGATTTCCTCTTCCCTTCTCTCATACTCATCCATATCAGGAAGCTGGATCCATACTTCTCTCGGAACCGCATCAAAAGGAATTATCTCCGACGCAATAAGCTTTGCGTCCTTGTCTTCATCGGTCTGCGCCCTTCCTCTCACAAATATCTTTCCTTCCTCAACAAGAAAGACTCTTACCTTGTCATAATCCTTCGGAAATACGATAACCTCCACAGATCCGGTCATATCTTCAAGAGTTATAAATGCCATCTGCTGCTGTTTTTTCGTAAGCTTTACGCTTACCGAAGAAGCAATGCCTCCGATTGTATATATAGCTCCGTCGACCACTGATGACCGCCCTGTCTCGGTATCAAGAATAAAATCTGTGCTCGTCGCGGTGCAGTTCTTAAGAAGTAGCCCCTCATAACTTTCAAGAGGATGTCCGCTTATATATATTCCAAGAACCTCTTTTTCAAATGCAAGCTTCTCCTGACGGTCGAACTCGCCAAGTTTCGGCATTTTTATCTGAAGTGCTGAAACAGACTCTGCCGGTGCTATGTCAAAAAGCGACATCTGGCCTGACATAGAGTTCTTTTTTTCCCTTAGTGACTGCTCCATTATCTTAAGATAAACACTTATCTTCTCTTTTCTTGTACCAGGTAGACTGTCGAGAGCTCCCGCTTTTATAAGACTTTCAACAGCTTTTTTATTAAGCACGCCTGCCTGCAGCCTGTCGATAAGCTCTGTAAGAGACCTATACTCGCCGTTTGCTGTCCGCTCTTTTACGATAGCCTCGATAACGCCTTCGCCGATTCCCTTTATAGCCGCCATTCCGTATCGGATGCCCTCCTTTGAAACAGAAAAGCCGCTCTCGCCTTCATTTATATCAGGCGAAAGAATCTTCATACCCATCCTTCTGCATGTATTTATATATTCTGCTATCTTATTTACATTTGAAATAACTGACGAAAGTAGGGCCGCCATGTATTCCTTAGGGTAATAATACTTTAAATATGCTGTCTGATAAGTGACAACCGCATATCCTGCCGCATGGGAACGGTTAAATGCATACTTTGCAAAATCTGTCATCTCGTCATATATCTTATTGGCAACGTTTTCAGAAATGCCGTTTGCAACGCACCCGGGAATGCCCTCATCTTTATTTCCATATACAAAGTTCTGACGTTCCTTTGCCATAACGTCAGCTTTCTTCTTTGACATGGCTCTGCGCACAAGGTCAGACCTGCCATAACTGTAGCCGGCAAGGTCTCTTACTATCTGCATGACCTGCTCCTGATAGACGATACATCCATGTGTAGACTCAAGAATAGGCTGCAGCTGCGGGCAGTCATAGGTTATGCTCTCCGGATGTTCCTTACCCTCGATATACTTGGGGATAAAGTCCATGGGACCCGGTCTGTAAAGTGAGATACCCGCTATCACATCTTCAAGATTATCAGGTTTAAGCTCCTTCATGAAACCTTTCATTCCGGAACTTTCAAGCTGAAATACGCCCTCTGTCTTTCCCTGACCGAGCATTTCGAAAATCTTCTTATCATCCATATCAATATCGTGTATTGAAAAAGGATGTTCTTTTGTAAATGCTGTGTCCGGTGCCTTATTTATAAGCCTTTCAGCCGCCTGAATGACCGTAAGGTTCCTGAGCCCCAAAAAGTCCATTTTGAGAAGCCCAAGCTCCTCTATCGTTGTCATGGTGTATTCGGTAGTTATCACACCGTCGGCGCCTGTTGAAAGAGGAACATATTCATCCACAGCCCTCTTGCTTATAACAACGCCTGCCGCATGGACAGAGGTATGGCGGGGCAATCCTTCGAGAGCCCTGCTCATATCAAGGAGGTACTTTGCCTCCGGATCTTCATTATAAAGCTTTGCCAAATCCGGATTTTCGTTAAGAGCCTTATCTATGGTTATCTTAAGGTCCTGCGGAATCATCTTTGCCACCTTATCACAGTACCCGTAAGGAAGGTCAAGCGCTCTTCCCACGTCCCTTATAACCATTCTGGCCGCCATAGTACCGAATGTGACAATCTGGCAAACCCTGTCACGCCCGTATTTTTCTGTAACATAGTCTATGACCTCGCCACGTCTTAAAACGCAGAAGTCCATATCTATATCGGGCATGGTAACTCTTTCAGGGTTTAAAAATCGCTCAAAAAGAAGATTGTAGCGTATAGGGTCGATATCAGTTATCTCAAGGCAGTAGGAAACTATGGACCCCGCGGCACTTCCTCTTCCCGGACCTACTGCAATATCGTTTTCTTTTGCAAAGTTGACATAATCCCAGACAATAAGAAAATAATCAACGAATCCCATGGTATGAATCGTATCCAATTCATACTTCATTCTTTTTCTTAAAACTTCTTCGTCCGGCACCCATGGTCTTCTCCTGTCAGCCGGCTTCCCACAATCATAGTATCTCTTTTTAAAGCCTTTTTCACAAAGCTCATTAAGATATTCCCATGAGTCTCCATCATTTGGAACAGGGTACTGGGGCAAATGGTAATGCCCAAATTCTATATTTACATTACAGCGGTCTGCAATCTTTCCCGTATTTTCGATAGCTTCCGGAATATAAGAAAAGAGTTCTGCCATTTCCTCAGGACTCTTTACATAATACTGTCCTCCATCATAACGCATACGATCTGTTTCATTTACAGTCCTCTGAGTCTGTATGCAAAGAAGTATATCGTGCGGTTCTGCATCCTCTGCCTTGATGTAATGGCAGTCATTTGTGGCGATCAGCGGGATTCCTGTCTCTGCATGAAGCTTCAACAATCCCTGATTTACAATCTTCTGATCTGACAGACCGTGATCCTGAAGTTCAAGAAAAAAATTGTCATTGCCGAAGACTTCATTAAGCCTTAAAGCCTCTTTTTTAGCCTCATCATACAGTCCATGCCTTAAGTGCGTTGCAACTATACCGGCAAGACAGGCGGATGACGCTATGATGCCTTCGTGATATTCTTTCAAAAGTTCATAGTCAACTCTTGGTTTATAATAAAAACCCTCTGTAAATCCGCGGCTTACAAGTTTGATAAGATTCTTGTAGCCAGCATCTGTTTCAGCAAGAAGAACAAGGTGATTGTATCTTTCTTCATTATCACCTGTCTTTTTTTCAAATCTGGAGGCTGGTGCAACATAAACTTCGCAGCCTAAAATAGGCTTTATCCCATTTTTTTTACATTCTTTATAAAAATCTATTGCCCCGTACATATTTCCGTGGTCGGTAATAGCACACGCCTGCATACCAAGTTCCTTGACTCTGGCTACAAGTGCCGGTATTTTACTTGAAGCATCCAGCAGACTATACTCTGTATGTAAATGTAAATGGGTGAAGTTCATTTTTACCTGCCTTTCAGATACCCTTCTAATTCCGTCATGGCATCATCTTCATCAACGCCGTCTATTTCAAGCGTTACTTCGTCGCCAGCAGAAAGATGTAGAGTCATAACCCCCATTATGCTCTTTGCATTTATTCTTCTGTTGTTATTTATAAGAAAAATCGCTGATGAAAATTTTCCTGCAAGTTGAACAAAGGCAGCGTATGGTCTTCCTTCGTTCACATCCCTCAATACAATATTTACTTTCTTAGAAAGCATACTACTATTCCTTCCCCCTAAGGTCTTTGGCAAGCTTGCTTATTCTTGCAAGCCTGTGATTCACTCCTGATTTTCCAAGCGGAGTCATAAGCTTTGCCCCCAGCTCTTTAAGCGGCAAATCCGGATTTTCAAGTCTTGTCACCGCCACGTCATGAAGCCCATCCGGCAGCCATTCAAGACCTTTTGTATCTCTGATATATTCTATATCTGCAAGCTGTCTGGCACTGGCTTTGGCAGTCTTTTCTATGTTGGCTGTCTCACAGTTTACCTTCCTGTTCACCTTATTTCTTACATCCTTCATGACTCTTATGTTTTCAAGATTCATAAGGGCAACAGGCGCCTCTATGACAGCAAGTATATCCACAATCTCATCGCCTTCTTTAAGATAGACGATAAAATGATTTTTTCTCTGTGTAATCCTTGCCTTTATATTAAGTGATTCCATAATCTCAGCAAGGACAAGGGCACGTTCTTTTGTATCTGTTACTATTTCAAAATGATAAGCCTTTTTGGGATCACCTAAGGAACCGGATGCAAGAAAAGCGCCCCTTATAAACGCTCTCTTACAGCAAGAAAGCTGAACAACCGAATCAGCTGCAAGCGGAAACGAATCTTCAAGTTCTCCGTCCGTTCCCATATATTTAAGTGCCTTTAAGATCCACACACAGGCTTCGTTGTCAGTAAGTACGACTGTATATGTCATGGTCTTTCTGTTGGCAGAAAGCCTTGTGCTTACCTCGCACTTTTTACCTGACACTTTATCTACAAGTTTAAAAAACTTATCTGCAACATACGGGTTTTCGGTATGCACCCAAAGAATATGCTCACCCTTTTCAGTAATCTCTATTCGTCCTGTCAGTGCTATAACAGCGGCAAGCTCCGCAATCTGGCAGTGCCTTGCAGCAGATAAGACCTGTGCTGATTCTTTTTTTACTTCTGAAGAAAACGACATCAGTGAAGCTCCCTGTGTTCAAGTCTCGCATTATACTCAGTATGAGAAAGCCATTCATAAAGTTCATTGGCAATAGTAACGCTTCTATGCTGACCGCCGGTACAGCCGATGGCTATTACAAGATTCGTCTTACCTTCATCCATATAATTAGGAATAAGGAAATCTATCATATCGGTAAGTTTGTCAAGAAACTGACGGCTTTTTTCAGAATCCATAACATAATCGTGAACCGGCTTATCATTTCCGGTAAGTTTCTTAAGTTCAGGTATATAGAAAGGATTTGGCAGAAATCTTACGTCAAAAACAAGGTCTGCATCCGCCGGTATGCCGTATTTGTAGCCAAAAGAGAGCACAGTTACCTGAAAATTTGAGAAAGCCCCGTTCTGCACAAATATCCTGTACAGCTCTGCCCTAAGTTCTCTTGTAATGAGCCTTGAAGTATCTATTATATAATCTGCATTCTGTTTAAGAAAAGCAATTCTTTTTCTCTCGCGCGTTATACCATCCTCAACCCTGTCAACTCCGGCAAGAGGGTGGGTTCTTCTGGTTTCCTTGTAGCGGCGTATAAGAATCTCGTCACTTGCCTCAAGAAAAAGAATCTTTACATTTTTCTCCTTAAGAAAAGAAACCTTGTCTTCAAGAGTCTCAATTCCCTTTCCAGCACGACAATCAAGCCCTACAGCCGCATTCATGCCAAGGTCTCCTGACATTTCAAAAAACTTTGTAAGAAATGGAACCGGCAGATTGTCTACGCAAAAAAAGCCAGCATCTTCAAGCATTTTAAGAGCAGCTGACCTTCCGGCGCCGCTCATTCCCGTAACTATGACATATTTTCTGTCACTGCTCAATTATCTTCACCTCTGGTTCAAGCAAAATGCCGCTTTCAATTTCAACTTTTTCCTGAACAAGCTTGATCAAGGCTTTTACATCATGAAAAGATGCATCATCCTTATTTATTATGAATCCTGCATGCTTGTCGCTTACTGCAGCTCCGCCTACAGAAATCCCCTTAAGACCTGCACTCTCGATAAGCGCAGATGCATAGCCTCCAACCGGTCTTTTGAAAGTAGACCCGGCACTTGGATATTCAAGCGGCTGCTTTTCTCTTCTTCTTGCATTTAACTCATTTATCTTGTCCTGTATAGCCACAGGGTCACCTTCTTTAAGTTCGAAGGTAACTGATAAAACAACGGCATCCTTCATAGTATCAAGAATACTGTGCCTGTAGGAAAGATTCAGATCCTCATTCTTAAGATAGCGGACCTGTCCGTCACAAAGGATCGCAGCCTCCAATACAACATCCTTCATTTCGCCGCCATAGGCACCTGCATTCATAGCAAGACCACCGCCGACACTCCCTGGGATACCGCCTGCAAATTCAAGTCCTGAGAGTCCTTCTGTTGCCGCAAATACGGCTACCTTTGCAATAGCCGCACCTGCTCCCGCAGTTATCCTATTCCCACTTCTCGATACTTCTTCAAGCTTGCCTGTAAGCACAGCAACAATGCCTTTTACGCCGTCATCATCCACAAGGAGATTACTTCCTCTTCCAATAATATGGAAAGGAACTTCATACTCCTTTGCAAGCTTCATAACTGCGTTCAGCTTTTCGGTTGAAATGATCTTCACGAAATAATCGCATGGACCTCCTATTTTGAAGGTCGTATGCCTTTTCATAGGTTCACGTTCAAGAATGTTTTCAATGCCTGCTGCCTCACCTAATCTTGTCCTGAAATCTGTATTCATAGTACCGCCTTATTTTCTAACCCACAATGCAGCAGCACCATAAATACCTGCATCATTACCAAGAGATGCAAGTCTGAATTCCTTGCCGCGAAGCGAATTCATAACAAAGCTGTCATAATATTTTGTAATAGCTGTAAGAAGTACAGGACCAGCCTTTGAAACACCACCGCCGATCACAAATACAGCCGGATCGATAGTCTGTGCAATGTGTGAGCATGCGATGGCAAGGTAATAACCCGCTCTGTCGAGTACCCATTCTCCTAAAGGATCTGACTTCTTTGCAGCATCAAGAACATCCTTTGCGGAAAAATCATCTATATCAGAAAGAAGAGATGTGTACTTTCCTGTTGCAAGTCCCTTCTTTGCAAGTCTTACGATACCTGTCGCAGAAGCATACTGTTCAAGACAGCCCTTCTTTCCGCAGTTGCAGTTTACAGTCTCGGCTGGTTCAACAAGAATATGTCCTATCTCTCCGCCTGCTCCTGTTGCCCCTTCAACTACTTTTCCATCAACGATAACACCGCCGCCAACTCCTGTGCCAAGAGTGATCATGACCATGCTGTCTGAATCCATACCACCGCCCTGCCATGCTTCTCCAAGTGCGGCTGCATTTGCATCATTTACAACAAGAGTCTTGATGCCGGTAAGTTCTTCCATTTTACCCTTAACATCTGTCATTGCCCAACCAAGATTTACACATTCAAGTACAATACCACCATCCTTGACAGGTCCCGGCACATCAATTCCGATTCCTGTGCAGTCTGCTTCAGGGTGCTCCTCGTTGAAATGTGCCTTTATACTTGCTGCCACATCAGGAAGTACAGTCTTGCCGACTGTAGGAATTTCCCATTTTTCAATGATCTTGCCATTTAAATCAAATGTACCGATCTTTACTGAAGTACCGCCAACATCAACACCTACTATAAACTTACTCATTGTTCCGTTTCCTTTGTATTTTATAATGATTTTTTCAACGCACCTTAGGTTGTGCTTCCGCCATCATAACCTTCTCTGTTTTTCATCATATTGTTTGTTACTCTGTTGTACAATTCCTTGGCTGCGTTATAACCCATCTTCTTCTGTCTGTTATTTACCGCAGCAGCCTCGCAGATAAGGGCAAGATTACGACCAGGTCTTATAGGGATATTGTGGCTCACTATATTAACGCCCAATATCTCTGTATGCTGTTCCTCAAGTCCAAGGCGGTCAAAATCAAGATCCTTGCTCCATTCCATAAGCTTTATGACAAGGTCGATATTTGCTTCATTTCTAACTGAAGCAAAACCGTAAAGAGAGCGAACATCTACAATACCTATACCTCTAAGCTCTATAAGATGCTTTGTGATAAGAGGAGCTGTACCGATAAGAGTGTCCTCAGAGATCTTCTTTATCTCAACAACATCATCAGAAACAAGTCTGTGACCTCTCTTTATAAGTTCAAGGGCAGTCTCGCTCTTTCCTATGCCTGACTCACCCATGATAAGAACGCCCTCACCATATACATCCACAAGAACTCCATGCAGGGAAATCCTCGGTGCAAGCTGATGACGCATATATCTTATAACATCAGAAATAAAGGCACTTGTTGCCTTTTCAGTTCTCAAAATAGGGACTCCCGCTCTTCTTGCGGATTCGATAACATAGTCCTTTACTTCCAGCTCTCTAGCAAAGATAAGACAAGGTATCCGATAATCCATAAGGCGGTTTATCACCGCTTCCGCCTGCTCCTGTGTCATCTTTTCCATGTAGGCATTTTCAACATTTCCTATGATCTGGATTCTTTCTGAATCAAAATAATCAAAGAAACCAGACAGCTGAAGTGCCGGTCTGTTGACATTTATATCCTTTATAAGAATATTTTCCGTAGAAATCTCCGGTGTGAGATTCTCCAGATCCATTTTTTCGATCAGCTCCGAAAGCGGAACACTGTAGAGGCCTTCGTCCATTATGACTCCTCCCTGTATATCTGTATTCCGCAAAGCACCATGCTATCCGTCTGCAGACATACCTCTCCATTTTCTTGTATTAAAACATGTACATTTTACCATTTATCATGAATTCTTTCAAGACGTTATAATAAGGAGTGGCAGGCTCTGTATCATATCAAGCAAAGTTCAATATGACAATAACTATTCTAAAGTCTTTCCATGAAAAAAATTGTACACAGACTCCGCACTCTTCTGATTCATGCTCTCTATTTCAACCAGGTCACTGACTTTTGCATTCTTTATTGCTTCAAGCGAGTCAAATGCACGCATAAGAGCTCTGCGTCTTGCGGG
>CADBPM010000059.1 GCA_902796595.1 uncultured Lachnospiraceae bacterium
ACATCGAGGACAGACAGGTTGAAACAGGAAGTGTATACCGTGAGGTAGCACCAAAACATCTTATATAGACACATTTGTCTATATTTTGAGTAGCAGAACGAAATGAGAATACTTATAGCAGAAGATGATTTTGCAAGTCGTAAATTCATGCTTCATTTTCTTTCAAAATTTGGTGAATGTGATGTAACAGTTGATGGAAAAGAAGCAGTTGAAGCTTTTACAATGGCACTTGATGCGAATGAGAGATATGATCTCGTTTGCCTTGATATCATGATGCCGGGTACAGATGGATATGAGGCACTTCGTCAGATCAGAGCGCTTGAAGAGGAAAGGAACATTGACGAGGATGATCAGTCCAAGGTCATCATGACAACTGCCCTTAATGAGGGAAGAAACGTGACAAAGGCATTTGAGCTTGGTTGTGTTGCCTATGCCGGCAAGCCTATCGATCAGGATAAGTTTGTAAATGTTCTTAAGAAGTTAGATCTTATCACAGAAGAAGAAGCAGAAAGTGCCAAAGAAGAAAACAGCTGATGTTACAGGTTGGGTGCAATATAGCGCTTTTGTAAATATTTGCCTTAAAAGGGCTTCCTTTTAGAGTTTTTTTATAAGAGTTTACTTTAAAAAGACTGCGTTGAATGTTAGAATGTACAGTGGTGTGTAAATAGTGCAGCCAGACATATTTGATAACGCAGTCTTTTTGGCGTACACAGGGATATCAGGTGGGATGAAATGATAGATGCAGAAAACAAAAAAACGGTACTTGATGATAATGCGGCAATATACAAACTTACAGAAGATGACAGTGTTTCTGAAAAGGAAAAATGGGCATCTATGTCAAAGTCGCAGCGTCGTCAGTATTTTAAGGACTACTACCTGAAAAAGCTACTTGCTGGAATTGCTGTAGCAGCATTGGTGATTTCAGTGATAGTTACAGTTGCCAGACCAAGACCGGACGATGTCCTTTCTATTGCTGTCATAAATGATTATTGGGATGATGATGCTGAGAAGACATTTTCAGATGAGCTTTCAAAGGAACTTAAGCTTGAAGAGGGAAAGCAGTCTATTCGTATCGATGATTCCTTTTATTTTGGAAATGATGAAAAGGAGATTGTAAGTCCGGAAAACGCCAGTGTCTTTGAAAGATTTGCAACTTATATCATGGCTGGAGATATAAACTGTCTGGTTATGGATAAAGCAAAGTTTGAGGGGCTTGCCTCCGCAGGCTACCTTCTTCCTGTCAATGAGGTTATGGGAGGTGACCTCGACAAGTACAAAGACAGGCTCTTTGTTGCCAAAACAGATGATGATAAAGCAGAAAAGATTTATGGCATTTCACTTGAAGGGAGTGAGGCTCTCAAAGAAGTGAAGGCATATCAGCCGGACCCTGTACTTGCTTTTGCGGCATCGGCAAAAGAAGATGATTATAAATATCTGAAGACATTTGCTAAGAGAATGTTACAGATTGAAAAATCAAAGTGACCATTGTTTACATTTCCTTTAAGTCTGTGTTAACTTTCACTTCTTGCCTTGACTTTGCCTTTTCTTGCCCGTATACTTCATCATGTATGGACTTTTCTATAATAAGCGAAGAAGATAATTGCGGATAGATGAAGCTCTATCCAGCCGTATTTCTGAGCGACGTTTACGATAAATATATGTGATAAGGTAAGGCTAATAAATGGAAGATAAAGATAGAGAGTCTCAGTATCATAAAAGATTAAGAGAACAAAGATTAAAGGAAATACGTTTCAACAGGGCTGTTCTTGCAGCAATATTAGGAATCACGCTTGTTGCAGGCGGAGCAGGTATAATATTTGGAATCGGTCACCTCCTTGACAAGGATGACAGTGTGGCTGCAAGCGAAAGACCAAGTTCTACAGTAATATCGGCGGAGCCTGATATTACAGTTAAAACCAGTATAAGCTCTGCTTCAGACATTTCAACCGAAAGCACCATAGACGAAGCTTCAAAGTCTGATACTTTGGCTAAAAGCGATGAAAGTGCCGAAAAGGAAAGCAAGAAGGCAGAGGACAAAGAGGATATTTCAAACAGTATAAAGGAAGTTTCAACCAGCAAGGCGAATAAGTATTTTAAGGGGTCGGTTTTTATCGGGGATTCCAGAACGCAGGGACTTCAGATAAATTCGGGAGTCACCAGTGCGGACTACCTTGCAGGCAGGGGGCTTAATGTAAAGACTATTTATACAGAAAAGGTAATCAGGAATAAACAGACTGTACTTGAAGCCCTGAAGGATAAAAGCTATAAGAAAGTATATATATGTTATGGTTTAAATGAACTCGGATGGTCATATACAGATGTTTTTATAAATGATTACGGAAAGCTTATTGATGATATCGCAGAGCTTCAGCCTGATGCGGAGATTGTTGTGGAATCAATACTTCCGGTGACAAAAAAGAAGTCCAAGTCAGATAAGATATTCAATTTGAAAAATATCAAGAAGTTTAATAAGCTTATAAAGCAGATGTGCAAGGAAAAAGATGTTAAATATATCAATCTTGCGCCTGCTGTACAGACTTCTGCAGGCTATCTTCCGGCGGAGGCTACCAATGACGGTATCCACATGAACAAGGAATATTGCAGAAGAGTCATGAATTATATAATAAATAAAAAATATTAAAGAGAGGTTTTCGTTAGAATGAAGTTAAACAGAACAGCAGCATTATTACTTACAGGTACACTTATTTCTTCCGCTCTTATAGGGGGATGCGGACAAAAGAAGGGCGATAACGCAGATGCAAAGGCAGGAAGCGCTGCAACGGTCAGTACTTCGGGAAGCGCTGCAAGTGAGTCACTTTCACTTAAGGATATAGCAGATAAGCTCTACAAAGAAATAAAATATGATGATGAACTTTCACCTATGGATGATGGTCTTTTTGAATCAATGTACCCTGAAATTCCAGCTGATGCTGTAAAGGATAAGGTAATATATCTTTCTACCGGAGCAACAGCAGAAGAAATTGCCTGCTTTGAAGCCAATGATGACGCAGGAGCAGATACGATAGAAAAAGGTCTTAATGCCCGTGTAGAGGCACAGACAAAGAGCTTTACAGACTATGTGCCGGCTGAAGTGGACAGACTTGGCAAAGCGGTTATCGTAAAGAGTGGAAACAGGGTTTATTTTTCAGTGAGCGGAGATCCTGACAAGGCAAAATCTATAATTGAGGGTAAATAATGATTTTTGCGATTGACATGGGCAATACCAACATCGTGTTGGGCTGCATAGAGGGCGAGAAGATCATTTTTGAAGAGAGGCTTTCAACGGACATCAATAAGACTTCTCTTGAATATGCCATAGTTTTCAAAAATCTGTTTGAGTTGTATAATATAGATAATAAGGCTTTCAGGGGCGCTATCATTTCCTCTGTTGTTCCTCCTCTTACAGATGTTATCGCTGAGGCTGTAAAGAAGGCAACAGGTAAGAAAGCGATGATAGTAGGTCCTGGTGTAAAAAGCGGACTTAATATAAAGATTGACGATCCTGCGCAGTTAGGAGCAGATCTTGTTACCGGAGCAGTTGCGGCTCTTGCCTGCTACAAGCCACCTATGGCAGTGATAGATATGGGCACAGCAACTACCATATCCTATATAAACAGCAAAGGGCAGTTTTGCGGAGGTCCTGTTATTCCGGGGGTTGCCACCGCAGTAGGAAGCCTTGTATCGGCTACAAGCCAGCTTGTTAAAATAAGCCTTATGCCGCCGAAACATGTGATCGGCACAAATACTGTTGACAGTATGAAGAGCGGTGCTGTGTATGGAAATGCGGCAATGATAGACGGCATGATCGACAGGATGGAAGAAGAAACAGGAGAGAAGCTTAATGTCATAGCAACAGGAGGTATAGCTAATGTGGTCATACCATTCTGTAAGAGGAAGATAGTTATTGATGATTTTCTCCTTCTAAAGGGTCTTAAGATCATTTTTGACAGGAATTATAAAGAAAGATCTTAGATTTTTGTCTGTATAAGTCCTTTTTCAGCCTGATGCAAAAGTCTGCCGTTAAAAGTTTTATGTCCGGCTTATGATTTTCTATATCACAATATCTTCAGGTGAGAGGGTGACAAGTATGGAGCATAATCGCAAACAGGATCTGGAATATTGCAAAAAACCTCTTAGTATAGGCATTACTGTCAGATGCATAGTTTTTATACTGGCATTATGTGTTTCGCTTGGTGTGATAATATATTTCAGTTATAGAAATACATTTTATAAAAATTATGAAAGATATATAACAGATATTTTGCGCCATGTTGACAGGCATATAGATGATGATGACTTGTCTGAATGCGTTGATACGCTTACTGAGAGTGAAAAATATAAAGAACTCAGGCTGTTCATGGACGATATCATGAACGGTTTTAATGTGCATTATCTTTATATATTAAAGCCGACAATTGATGAGGATGGCAGCAGGCATTTTATCAGTGTGATAAGCGCCGAGGATTACCACAACAGGTATGAGGATACGGAAGGTAATCTGTATCTTGGGTGGACTTCTGATGATGAATACTCTGATGCCGAGATAGACAGGCTTTTAGATATACTTAAACAGGACAAGATGGTTTTTTACAAGGATGTTTCAGAATGGGGAGTCGATTACACAGGGGCACTTCCTTTAAAGAACGGGAAGGGTGTCAATTATGCTATTCTTGCTGTGGATGTGGATATTTCGTCTATTTCTGCCGCTATAAGAAAGAACACGATTGAAATAGAAGGAACGATCGTTGTTCTGGGACTTATATTCACTATAATGTTTCTGTACTGGGCAAGGATCAGTGTTACGATGCCTATTCATAACCTTGAGAAGGGTGTTGTAAATTTCATAAACAAAATTCATCACAACAATGATATTAACAGTGTAGAGTTTCATGTTCCGGAGATCCATACGGAGAATGAAGTGGAGTCGCTGTCGCGGGCAATGACTGAAATGTCCGATGATATGAGGAGATACATACTTGAAATAATCGAAGTCGAAAAGAAGGCAGACATGATGGCAAGTATGGCGATGAAGGACACACTTACCGGAATCAGAAATAAGACAGCCTACGACAAAGAAGTTGATAAAATGAATGCAAGTCTTGATTCCGGCGAACTTAAAGAATTTGGTTTTGCTATGATAGACCTTAATTTCCTGAAAAAGATAAATGATACTTATGGTCATGAAAAGGGAAATATCTCCATCAAAAAATTATCCATGTTAGTCTGTGATGTCTTCAAACATTCGCCGGTTTTCAGGATAGGCGGAGACGAATTTATAGCTATCCTTAAGGGAAATGATTATGAACACAGGCTTGAGCTGATAGAAGAATTCAAAAGACGTCTTGATGAGCTTGCAAATGATACTACACTTAAACCTTGGGACAGGATATCGGCTGCAATAGGCGTTGCTGTTTATGAGGACAGTGCTGAAAAGACGGTAGTAAGCGTTTTTAAGGCTGCAGATGCAAATATGTACCAGAATAAGAAGGAAATGAAAGCTGGCAGAGAATAAATATATTACCGGACTTAGTTTGATAAGACAATGATTTGACAGAGATTATTCATATAAAGTATAATAGGAAAATAAAAGATCCTAAAGCCCCAAAAAGCTTTTTTGGCTTTTGTGGGGCTTTTTGGATATAAGTGGAGGTATTGATGAGCGACTATAACCCTAATGGTTTCCGCAGCGATGATGATAATGAAAATGGAGATCATGACGGAAACAAGAATAATTTAGGTGGAAACAAAACAGGCATAGTGCTTTTGGTATGCGCGATCATTGTCTTTGTTATCATGTCCTATATGATGAGCCTTATAAAGAGCGGGCAGACAACGGAGATAACGTACAATCAGTTTATATCCATGCTTGATAAGGGGCAGGTAAAGAGCGTTGAACTTACGGGCAGTAGGATACTTATACATCCGACGGCTACTGTATTTGACAATACAGCTTTGCCGGAGAGTTCCAAGTCTGTTTACGCCGATACAGTGACATTTTATACAGGATATGTATCGGACCCGCAGCTTGCAAGCAGGTTGCTGAAGGCTGGTGTTGAGTTTAAAGGACCGGTTAATGATGCCAGCGCCAATATACTTGAGATAATTGTTGCCTATGTATTGCCGCTTGTTGGTATATGGCTTGTCATGTATCTGCTTTACAGGTCGATAAGCAAGAGTTCCGGCGGCATGATGGGAGTCGGCAAGAGCACTGCCAAGGTTTACGTTGAAAAAAAGACAGGGATAACCTTTCAGGATGTGGCAGGCGAGGATGAGGCCAAGGATTCGCTTAGAGAAATGGTGGATTTCCTTCATAATCCGGCAAAATACACAAAGATCGGTGCGAAGCTTCCTAAGGGTGCACTTCTTGTAGGTCCTCCGGGAACAGGCAAGACACTTCTTGCAAAGGCAGTTGCCGGAGAGGCAGGAGTTCCTTTCTTCTCACTTTCCGGTTCAGACTTTGTTGAAATGTTTGTAGGTGTAGGTGCAAGTCGTGTGCGTGACCTTTTCAAACAGGCAAACCAGATGGCACCATGTATTATTTTTATAGATGAGATCGATGCCATTGGTAAGAGTCGTGATTCGCATTATGGCGGTGGAAATGATGAAAGAGAGCAGACATTGAACCAGCTTCTTTCAGAAATGGATGGCTTTGATTCTTCAAAGGGTATCGTTATTCTTGCGGCAACCAACAGACCGGATGTGCTTGATAAGGCTCTTTTAAGACCGGGCCGTTTTGACCGTCGTGTGATCGTAGACAGACCAGACCTTAAGGGAAGATTTGAGATACTTAAGGTTCACAGTAAAGATGTCCTTATGGATGATACAGTTGACCTTCATGACATAGCTCTTGCTACTGCCGGTGCTGTGGGCTCAGACCTTGCCAATATGATAAATGAAGGTGCCATAATGGCTGTAAAGGCAGGCAGAAAGACAGTAAGTCAGGCTGACCTCATGGAAGCTGTGGAGGTTGTTATAGCGGGTAAGGAAAAGAAAGACCGTATAATGGGTAAGGAGGAAAAGAGGATAGTTGCCTACCACGAAGTAGGACATGCTCTTGTTACTGCTTCCATGAAAAATACCGATCCTGTGCAGAAGATAACGATAATCCCAAGAACTATGGGATCTCTTGGATATACGATGCAGGTACCTGAAGAAGAAAAATACCTCATGAGTCGTGATGAGCTTGTTGACAAGGTAAAAACTTTCCTTGGCGGGCGTGCTGCGGAGGAGGTTGTATTCAATTCTATTACAACAGGCGCAAGTAATGATATTGAACAGGCGACAAAGATTGTACGATCAATGATAACTCAGTATGGTATGAGTGATAAGTTCGGCATGGTAGGGCTTGAATCTGTTGAAAACAGATATCTTGATGGCAGAGCAGTGCTTAATTGTGCTGATGAGACTGCCGCCGATATCGATAAGGAAATCACAGATTTTATGAAGCAGTCCTATGAAGAGGTGAAAGCTATCATAAGCGATAATAGAGAGATACTCGACAGGATAGCAGGAGTGCTTCTTGAAAAGGAAACTATCACCGGCAAGGAATTTATGAGTATTTACAGGGAAATGAAGGGGATACCTGAACCCGTTGAAGAAAATAAAGAAAAGGCTGAAGAGTCTGAGGAAAAGCCGGAAGATGAGGGAGACAAGGTTAATGTTAATGATGAATCCCAGCTGCCTGCTGAAACTGTAGAAAATGCCGTAGTAGGGGAAGATGAAACAGTCACAGTTCCGTCTGCTAACGAAAGCAAAGAAGAGAATACAGAAGAAAAAATCGGAACTGGTTTAAAAGAAGCATGACCAGATAGAAAAGCTGCCGTTTTTACGGCAGCTTTTCTTGAATATTGTCGTATCGAACTTTGTTCGATATGACAATAAATGTATTTATCACAGGAGGTGTGAGCTATGTTTGATATTCCTGAGGAGTTAAAGAAACTTCCGGCAAGGCCCGGAGTTTATATAATGCACAATGCCTTGGATGAGATTATCTATGTGGGGAAGGCTAAAGTTTTAAAAAACAGGGTAAGGCAGTATTTTCAAAATCCGGACAGACTTAGTGCTAAAATACAGAAAATGGTAAGCAATATAGACCATTTTGAATACATTATTACTGATTCTGAACTTGAAGCGTTGGTTCTTGAATCAAATCTTATAAAAGAACACAGACCTAAGTATAATACAATGCTTAAGGATGACAAAAGTTACCCCTACATTAGAGTTACTGTGAATGAGGCATTTCCAAGGGTGCTGTTTACAAGAAAGATAAAACATGATGACGGGAGCAAATATTTTGGACCATACCCTGCGTATATAAATGAGACACTGGAGATGATTCATAAGTTATATAAGATAAGGAGCTGCAGAAGGAATCTTCCGACTGATATAGGCAAGGACAGACCGTGTCTTAATTATCAGATCGGTCTGTGTGATGGTCCATGTACGGGAAATGTGACAGAAGAAGAATACAGGAAAAGAATTGATAAAGTCTGCGCTTTTTTAGGAGGAGACTATGATCCTGTCCTTAGCCAGATAGAATCCAAGATGAAGGAAACCTCGGAAAAACTTGAATTTGAGGATGCCGCGCAGTACAGGGATATGTTGGCTCATGTAAGGAGATTTGCCGATAATCAGAAGATAAATTCCAACTCTGAGGCAGAAGACAGAGATATAATGGCGATGGCAAAAGCTGATGATGAGGCAGTCATGCAGGTCTTCTTTATCAGGATGGGACGGCTTATCGGCAGGGAACATTTTGAACTGGATGGCGTGAAAGAAGAAAGTAGCGGAGAGATCTATACTGATTTTATAAAGCAATATTATTCCGGAACGCCTTTTGTGCCGAGGGAGCTTTTTAC
>CADBPM010000060.1 GCA_902796595.1 uncultured Lachnospiraceae bacterium
CATATCTCCCAATTCACTTTGGGTATAATTCTTGTTCTTTCTGGCTTCCTTAATGAGCTGACCTGTTTTTATCTTATCCATAGGCGCCTCCTTAATATTTGTGCCTTCATGGTAGCATCAGGTTCCTAAAGAAGCTATCCATCCTAACGAGAATATCAATATTTATGCTACTCTCGGCTATCGAGAACTCCTTACCTTTATTATAACAAACCTTATTGTCTTTAACTGCAACAGAGCCACGTTTCAGGATTTCTTCTCTATCATCATAAGACTCGCTCAACTCAGTTTCCCGCAATAATGAATTGTGATGTCAAAAAATATAACGGATTATTTCCAACCGATCTGACATCAACAATGCTTTTTGTAATCCTGTATGTTCCAGGAGAAAGCTTTCCGTAAAGCCACTCCCAGTTTGTTTCCATTGAAGCTTCTCCCAGCGCAGGAAGAATGTATCCCTCATCGGTAAAAGCTCCATTATCTATGATCATGGGAACATTCTCCCACTTATCACCATTAAGCACCTGCAGGGTATACGCTTGTCCGTACGTCAGCTCTTCTGTATCTCTTTTGTCATACTGGCGAAAATGTACTGTAAGACCACTTGGCGTTACATTATTTACCTCCATCATGACCGCAATCGTGTCATTCTCGGACTCGGGAATATATTGCCCTATGCCACCTTCCGTCTTTGTCTCGTCAAACTTTACCGTATCAAGGATTGATAATGCTTCATCCCACATCTCATCAGTCCAGGACGAGCAATCGGTATGCTGTGCAACAATCTGAGGCTTATCATTTCTAAATGTTATAAAGTCCCAATGCTCATTATCATCGTAGGTTCCGACATGTACTGTATGTCCTGCAAGCGTAATTTCCTCTTCTGAAAGGCCTGTGCCGCATACTCCAAAACTGTCTATGCATAAAAGCTCTATCTGTCCCTCACTTACACCTTCAGGTTTTAATATAAGACCATATAAGCCATACATCAGCTTATTGCTGTCAACAGGAGCTTCTTCATAAGTCCATTTTTCAGACAGATTTACCGATATTTCACCGTAAGGACCGCCTATAGTTACTATCCTGTTTTCTGCAACTTCGTTTTCAACACTTGTGTTTTCCTGATTATCAGGAGTTTCCACAACAACAGGTGTGCTTGCATCTGTTTCTGGTTGTAAAGAATCTGTCTTGTTACCACATCCAGCAAGCATTAAAGCCATAATTATCACAAAAATCCCCATCGAATCGCTTTTTTTCATATGATTCCTCCAAGTATGGTTTTCCTTACTACTTTTCTCTGCTCTTTATTATAACAAACGTTATCGCCTTTAACAGCAAAAGAGCCCCGTTTCCGGAGCTCTTCTCTATCTACAACATATGATGCGCCGGCGTATCTTTTTCCGACATAAATCACCTATTCCTCTATAGTTGTCTTCTGTGATTCATTGGATTTATAGTAATCGTCAAACAGCTTATTGGCAGCATCAAGCGTATCCTTACTGATGCTGGGAAGTTCTCTACCCCAAGCCTTGGTAGCCATCTTATAACCTTTTTCCATAGCTGCCTGCATTTCTTTCATC
The DNA here is from genome assembly GCA_902796595.1 of uncultured Lachnospiraceae bacterium. Classification (GTDB taxonomy): domain Bacteria; phylum Bacillota; class Clostridia; order Lachnospirales; family Lachnospiraceae; genus Catonella. The sequence continues at coordinate 1,578 of CADBPM010000060.1, forward strand.
TTATCAACATCGTCACCTGCAAGAGCACTCGCAAAGTCAAACAGTCTCTGAGACGTCTGTTTTACTCCCCAGTAACCGTCTTCGGAAATATCCTTCTGAGCCTGTGCCTTTGTAGCTGCATCAACAGTAAACTTACCGCTTGCAAGAGTTCTCCAAATGCTATTCTCATCGGATGCTTTACCAAAACTATCTACCTGACCAGATAAAGTCTTCTGAACGAGATCAATGAGCTGGGATTTTCTGGATTCCATATCTGCTTTAAGCTGATCCACAAGAGCACTTCTGTCTGCTTTGCTCATTTTGTTTATTGAATATAATCCGGAACTCTGTGCGCCGCCTTTCTCATAGGTAACTCCCTGTCCTTCCGCAATCTTATTGCCAACACGGACCGCTGTATCTACATTTTTTAGCTTCTCTGCTGCATATTTTTCATCCTTTGCCATTCTCTCCATCTCTGATGTTGAGAATACGACAGATGTTGATTTCGTGCTCTGTTTTACAAGAGCCTTCTTA
>CADBPM010000061.1 GCA_902796595.1 uncultured Lachnospiraceae bacterium
CACGTGATTTGTTGCTCTTAAGGGTTTGAACTTGTTACGTGTGCGGGCTGCATCCGGATAGCCCGTTTTGTAAAGTTAATGACATTGAGTATTTTCAAGGGTTTCAGCGATTTAGGTTTGCGAATTGCGACAAATTTGCGACCAGTTGAAAAATGCAAAAAGAGGACATACACGATATGGCAGTCATTTCAGAAATGGAATGGCTGCTTTTTTTAGTTATTTTGGATTCAGTTACAATTGAACCGGTTTACACTGAGAGGGAGCTGTGGTAGCCTGTGTGGCTTGCAGCCTCCTTCTTTTTTTGATGGAGTGGCTGCAACAAGGCGGACGAACCACAGCTCCAGAGGCTCGGTGTCAACCGTTATGCAGTATCTTATTTTCAATAATGAGAATGTTCCGATGCCTGCCTCTTATTCCGTGAATCTGACGGATATCGAGGCGGATTCCGGTTGTATGAAGGAGGCAGGCACTACTCAGAGGGATATTATAAGAGAAGGCGTGGTAGAGATCCGGGTTTCCTTCAATGTATCCCGGAGATGGCTGAAGAAATTTTCGTCATATAAGAAGCTGGCAAGTATCACGGTGCAGTATCTGGATACAGAGACTTTTACTATGACCGGCACACAGATGTATATAGACGACTTTCAGACAAAGTTGACAGCGGATACAAGCTATGGGAGCTTGTGAGAGGTTAGTTTCGATTTGAAGGAATTCTAATTCAAAAAAATTTTAAATAGTTCTTGACAGTATGAAAACCATCATTCTATAATGATCATGTAATTTAAAAATATTTTTAAATAGTTTTGAGTACAGGTACCGGGTATGAGCGATACAAGCATTTTCAAAGTACTGGCTGATAAACAGCGCAGAGATATACTCGTAATGCTGAAAAAAGGTCGAATGAATGCCGGAGAGATTGCTGAAGAACTTGGAATAACACCGGCGGCATTGTCTTATCACCTGAAACTGCTTAAGGGTGCAGACCTGATCATGGAGTATAAGCAGAAAAATTTTATCTACTATGAGATTAATACATCTGTGTTCGATGAACTGATCATGTGGATAGGACAATTTGGAGGTGACAAGTGATGAAAAAGGTGATGTGGATCATTTCGTTTATTGCACTTGCAGGGACAGCGATAGTTCTTCAGTTTATGCCGGATAGTGTGCCGATGCATTATGATTTGGAAGGGAATATCGACCGGTGGGGTTCAAAGTATGAGAATCTGATCTTTCCTGTGATCATCCTTGCAGTATCATTGCTCTGCACTTTGTTAATCAATTACTACAAGAAAAAGGCAGGTAAGACTGCAGATGAAAAAGAAAGCGCCGGAGCAAGATCGAACGCCAAAGTGATCAGTATAGTCGGAATTGCAATGGCGGTAATGTATACGGTCATGCAGGGGTTTATTCTGTATGGTTCGTATACTGAGGCAGTTTCAAGAGCAGAAAGGCAGGCTGTTGATATCGGGAAGGTATCAGCTATCCTGATGGGCATCTTGTTTATTGTTCTCGGAAATTTTATGACAAAAACAAGGATCAACAGTACAGTTGGAGTGAGAATCAGTTGGAGTATGTATAATGACAACACATGGAGAAAAAGCAACCGTTTTGGTGCGTTTGCAATAATGGTTGCCGGAGTTTTGACGATCATAACAGCGGTATTATTGAAGAATTCCTTTGCAGTGGCGATGATAGGGCTTGGATATATCCTTCTGGCTTCAGTCATTACCGTTATATATGCTCGTAAGGCTTATAAGGATGAAATAGAATCCGAAAGGGGGAATTCATAAATGATCGGAACAAATACTTATTTAACTATTGGCATGATGATCATACTGGGGATTGTTCTTCCTGTAGCGGTATCAATTTGGTGGGTAAGGGCGAAAAAGGAAAGAGTTACGACTGTACTGATTGGGGCGGCTACGTGGTTTGTATCTTCTCAGATACTGGAGAAGATCCCACAGCTGGTGTTGTTTAATCCGAAACTTTCCATTGGACAGGCTGTATTAAATAATGCTCTTTTATACACGGTCATTGGAGCGCTTCTGGCAGGTGTATTTGAAGAAACCGGAAGGTTGGTAGCATTCAAGACACTTCTTAAAAAAAGGAAAAATAAAGAAACAGGCATCTCGCACGGTATCGGACACGGCGGCTTTGAAGCATTGTTTGTTTTGACAATTACGGGGGTTCAGTATCTTGCATACGCCTCCATGATCAATGCGGGAACCTTTCAGGATACTGTAGCTCAGGCTGCTGCAACGGGAGTGGATACCTCAGCTTTGCAGAAAATCCCAGAAATGCTGATGGATTTGACTCCACTTGCAGGGTTGGTTGGAATATATGAAAGAGTTTTTGGCATGCTATTACATGTGGGGTTATCCATAATAGTATTCTATGCTGTAAAGAAGTCAAAGACGAAGTTCTATATCCTTGCGGTAATTTTACATACTCTGTTTGATGTACCTGCGGCATTTTATCAATACGGAACTATTAAAAATATCTATATGATTGAGGCTCTGATTACAGTATATGCAGTTGTTTCCTTTGTTATTATTTACAGACGATTGTATAAAAAAGATGTAAGAGATGATGTGGTGCAAAATCTTTAGTCAATATAAATCGTTTTTTATCAGAAGGATCGGATAACACCGGTCCTTTTATTATGCCCGGAGGGAGGTGGTCGATTGTATCCGGTCAGCAATGCTTTCCTGAATGCAGTGAAGGCGAATACAAGAAAATATTACTGGACGGTAACGATTACCACGAAGTCCGGTACGGTCATCAATTTCGGTAATGATGATATCGTGAAGGGGAGCGGATACATCTCCTCGCAGTGCTGCGGATCCTCTGAGATCGAGTTGGGGACGGTGTATTCAGCGGAGATGGGTATAGTATAGTTATCGTGACACAAGGCACAGTATAACTGGTAAATTTATTTTGGCACAAAATAATCGTAATAAGAAATATTTCGTGTTAATATTGGTTAAAGAAGACCGAAAAATGCACAAAATAATTCCAATAAGAATTATTTTGTGCCGAAAGAGGTGGCTGATATGAAATATTATGAGGAGTTATTAGATTTACAGACATTTACAAGAACTGACCTGGTGAAACTTACCGGATCAGAAGCTGCAGCTATGTCACTTATTTACGATTATCAAAAAAAGGGATATATAGAACGAAGCTTCGTGAGATATCAGATAGCGATAATTGTTCATTCGTTCTTTGGGTAGGAAATAAGAGGCTAATAAAACGTAAAGTGTTGGATGATTACCTCACCAGGATATATTCTATTTAAAAAATTGTAATAGACAAAAGAGGACATAGGGCATTAAAATGTCAGGTATGTCCTCTTTTGCTTTGAAAGGAGATGTTTTCATGGCAATTGAGAGACGAAAAGATAATAAAAACAGAGTTCTTAAGGAAGGAGAGTATCAGAGGTCATCAGGAACTTATGAGTTCAAGTGGCGAGATAAACGTGGCGGCAGACATTCCATTAGTGCCAAGACATTAGAGAAACTTCGTGAGAAGGAATTGGATGTTCTTCGTGATGTGATTGATGGTGTCAGACCGGATAAGAAAAATATCACCATAAACGATTTGTTTGATCATTGGGTTCAGTTAAAGCGTGGATTAAAGCAGAATACCTTTTCCAATTACTGCTATATGTACAAGCAATTTGTACAGGACACCTTTGGAAAGAATCGTATAGTTGATTTGAAGAGGTCAGATGTGAGAGCTTTTTATAATACCCTTGCGGACGGGCAGAATCTGAAGATTGCGACTCTTGATAATATCCATACGGTATTGCATCAGGTATTGGAGCTTGCAGTAGAGGATGATTATCTTCGCTATAATCCATCGGACAATGCTTTAAGGAAATTAAAGAGGGCTCATGATGGTGAGAAGCGCAGGGCATTAACTGTACCTCAGCAGGATTTGTTTGAAGCTTATTTAGCAAAGCAGGGACCGTATCACAGATGGTATCCAATCTTTGTTGTTATGCTTTGGACAGGAATGCGTGTAGGTGAGATTACCGGACTTCGATGGTGCGATATTAATCTTGACGAGGGTACAATCAGTATCAATCATACTTTGGTATATTATGACCAGAGAAATGAAAATGGTTGTACGTTTGCCATTAATACACCTAAAACGAAAGCCGGGGAACGTACCATTCCCATGCTTCCAAAAGTAAGAAAAGCATTTCTTATGGAAAAGGCTTATCAGGATGAGGTGGGTATAAAGAGTACAGCGGTTGTTGATGGATATAGAGATTTCATATTTGTTAACAGATTTGGCAAGACACAGAATCAATCCACGCTGAATAGGGCATTAAAACGTATTATCAGGGATTGTAATTATGAGGTGATGGATAATTACCCTGATGATGAGAAAGCGGTAACTTTGCCTAATTTCACGAATCATTCTTTGAGACACACTTTTACGACTAGAATGTGTGAAGCCGGTGTGAATGTAAAAGCTATGCAGGATATCTTAGGTCATGCGGATGCAGAAACCACAATGAACATTTATGCAGAAGCAACCAAGGATTTAAAGACCACAGAACTTATCAGTTTTGAAGAGTATTTCAATAAGCGCAAGATGTTAGAAACGCAGACTATGTAGCTTTTGCGACTTTGCGACAGATTTGCGACCGTTTATGAAATACCCTTGTAGAGATATAAAGAGACATAGAAATCTTGAAAATTTAAGGACTTGCAAATACAGGGAAATAAAGACTTTTGAGAAGATATAAAAAAATTCGAGGTCGCTCCCGACTCTCAAGTCACTGAATCCCGAAAAGGCTTGATTTTACTGGCTTTGAGCGATTTAAAAATGTCGATTTGACAACAAATCGG
>CADBPM010000062.1 GCA_902796595.1 uncultured Lachnospiraceae bacterium
ATTCTCGGGACTATGGTATAATAGCAGGGAATAATTAGGATTTCAATCACCAATAAGTTCCATTATTCAGGGACGTGGATGGCCACGTCCCTCTTTTTTGCTTTAATTAAACCCTTAAAGCCCGATAGTTTTCTGGCTTTCATCGGCGTCAATGCAGGCAGGCGCCGATCGTTACCATGCCTGCAAGGAGGTAAAATCAGTGAACACAGCAGCACCAATACGAACAGTCCGGGATATCAACAAATTCAAAGACTTCTACATTTCAAAGAAGCGAAACCCAAGAAATTATCTTCTTATTGTGTTAGGTCTCAACACCGCACTAAGGATATCGGACATCCTTGCCCTTAGGTGGAATGATGTCTGTGAGATAAGAGACCGTATTATCCGAAAGCACCTGCAATTAGACGAAAAGAAGACCAGTAAACACTCTGTTGTCCTTCTAAATCCTCAGGTAAAAAATGCCCTGCTTATCTACATAAGGAGCCTTGGCGGATGGCGATCCATACACGCGGGTGCCTACATTTTTAAAAGTCAGAAAGGAAACGGTCCTATCGGCAGGGTTCAGGCCTGGCGGATAATAAGTCTGGCGGCAAAAAGCTGCAGGATCGAAGGTACTATTTCCCCACACTCACTAAGAAAAACTTTCGGTTACCGTGCATGGAAGGAAGGCATTTCCCCTGAACTTATAATGAACATATTTCAACACTCATCTTTCGAAATAACAAGGCGCTATTTAGGAATATGTCAGGATGACAGGGACTCTGTTTTCAAAAAAATTCAATTATAACATTCTTAAAGATCTATTAGCTGTACTCTTATCAATTCAATCTTTTCTGCCCGTTTGTTAAAATATATCATTTTACGCTGTTCAAAGTGAAATTAATTGTCGCAATTTTCCAAATAAATATTGAACGCGTGCCATTCAATTTAGTTAAAAGCTAGAAATACCTATCCTTAAATTTTCTCTATTGTAATTACAATATTCAGATAGTAAAATCATGTACGTCAAAGTGTGTTTTCACGCAAACGTATATTTAAAGGGTTGTTGCCCGATATATATCACATTAAAAGAAAGGGTATTCATGAAACGCAACAAAAAACTAGTAACCTCTATTCTTGTAGTAGCTCTTCTTGCTTCAGTTCTTATGTCAGTAGTTCTTACTTTCATAGGCCTAACAAACATCAAAAGTGCTTATTACGACTCCTTTGCAGAAGAACTTCATGCAGAAGGTCTTTTGGTGAACAACAGCATTTCAAATATGGTAATAGGCGACTGGACTGAAAATAAGGGAATTTTATATAAGGGTCAAAGCGCCATACATGATTCATACCAGAATTATCTTGATTCCCTCAGTAAAGAGACTGGTATTCAGTTTACCATTTTCTATGGGGATACCAGACGCATAACCACTTTGATAGGTAAAGATGGTAATCGTCTTGAGGGAAGCAAGGCAGATCCTGCTGTTATAGATGAAGTTATAAATAGGGGAAACGCATATCTTTCAACCAACCTTAAAATATCCGGCGACAATTATTATGCATATTACCTCCCTATCAAAAATACTGATGATTCCGTTGCAGGCATGCTTTTTATCGGCCGAGACACTGCTGATATGAAAGCAAAAATTGCCAGCATTTCCATCCTTATGACTGCAATACTTGCCGCCTTTGTTATCATGGGGATTGTAACCGCTTTTATCCTTATAAAACGTTCAAATAAAGCAATCGGCGATATTGTGGACAGTCTTAAAAAGCTAGAAAGCGGAGAGCTTACATTCCGCATCGACAATGATACTTTCGACAGAACCGATGAACTTGGCGTGATTGCCGGTACTTCAGCAGAGCTTCGTGACAAGCTTCAGGATGTGATAAGAACTACTATTGAGCTTTCTGACGAAGTAACGCGTTCAGGTGAAAATCTTTCTTCTTCAGCTGAAACTGCGTCACAAGTTTCTGAACAGGTAGCAAATGCCGTCGGCGAGATAAGTAAGGGAGCTGTTTCACAGGCTCAAAATATCCAAAATTCTATGAACAATACAATAGAAATGGGTAATCATATAGATGAAATAACAGCTAAGGTTGAGGGACTGAGTCTTGCCTCCGATGAAATGAAGGATGGCACAAGCCGCACTGTAACGGCGATAGATTCTCTTATGACTCACAATGAAAATGTGAAGGCATCAATGCATGAGATCGGTAAAAATATAAATTCAACCCATGACGCTGTAAATGATATCGCAGAGGCATCCGGCATAATAACTTCTATCGCAGAGCAGACTAATCTTCTCTCCCTCAACGCTTCTATTGAGGCTGCAAGGGCCGGTGAGTATGGTCGAGGCTTCAGCGTTGTTGCAAATGAAATAAGAGGACTTGCCGATCAGTCAAAGACTGCGGCAGAAAAAATAAACAGAATTCTTAATAACCTTGTGAGTCAGTCTGAAGCAAGCGTTACAACCATTGCAAAACTCGATGAAGTTGTAAAAGCTCAAAATGAACAGCTCATTAAAACCAAGAACGACATGGATTCTGTTGTTGTAAATGTTGATAAGGTTGACGGCAGTACCAAGGTCATCGCCGCAAAAGCAGAGGGGCTCGAAAAGCTTAAGGATAGCTTTTCTTCTATTATTGAGGAGCTTTCTGCAATTTCAGAAGAAAATGCAGCTTCCACAGAGGAAACAAATGCTTCAATGGAAGAGCTTTCTGCCACAAGCGCTGTGATAAGTGAGTCTGCCATGAAGCTTAAAGATCTCGCTGAAAAGCTCAACGGCAAAATGAACTACTTTAATATAGAATCAGGTAAAATTGTAAATAAGTAAACTCATAAAGCAGGGTATCAAATGATACCCTGCTTTATGAGTTTACAATCTAAAAACTTTACAAGAATGCATCATTTTCACTTAACTGTAAGCATCTTATCTATCACTCTTTTTTCAAGTTCCGGAAGATATTTGTAAACATAGTCCTCATTTATCATTACATTTCGATCATCAGAAACTACACCGCAAATCCCAAAATTTACAGGAAGAATATTTACAGATTTCACCTGCATCATAAGCTTTTCCAGTTCTTTTCCAAACGAGGGAAACTCACTCATCCAGAAATCTAGTGTAGGCTCACCATCATCCATAAGAAGCATGCTTGAATCAGTTTCCTGCTGGTTGAAATGCCTTATCTCATACTTTATTTTACTGTCAAGAAAAACATCAGCCGCATTTTTTTCTATAGTCTTTATCACTACCCTGTCTGATGGGCAAAACTCATCCTCATAGCGAAGGTAATAATGCGGCATAAAATATGGCCTAAAGCTTACTTTGCACTCATTTTCACCTGCAAGCTTTACTAAGCTTTCCTTTACCTCGGAAAGCTTAGCTCCAATTATGGCAAGCCTTGCATTCACTAAAAATTCACCTTCTGCACTTTCGATATAATATCTTATGCCTTCACAGACCTTTTCACCAAAGTATCCGTCTGAAAAGTAGGAGGGGTCAAGCTTTGATAGTTTCCCTGCAAAAATTTCTGCTGCCGTCTTATTTTCAAGTGTAAAAGAAACTTCACAAACACTTGCTGCACCTGTATATATCCTCACAGAATTCTTTTGCTCTTCAGTTGCGTGCAAGTATATTTCTCCTTCATTTGAAATGGCAAGCTTAAACTGAAAGCCCTCTCTTTTCATTCTGTCATAAAAAGGAAGGCAATATTCTATCCCCTTTTTATGGCTGTCATCTATATAAAAAGAAGCAACAAGATTTCCTGATAATTCTGCACTTCCTCTACTATACTCTTCTACAAGGCTTAAAAGAATTGCCACCCCGCTCTTATCAAGTTTATTTATGACACGCCTCATGTCATTGCTTTCAAAAGCGCTTTTATCTGCAATATCCTTTCCAAGCCTGTTATGAAGAAGCACAGTATTCGGGTTGTCATCTTTCTTTCCAAAAACAAGAAAAGTTACTGCTTTTTGCTTTTTATTTATAACTATATTGCTCGGATTTTCTTTAAAATACTCTGTATTTCTTAAATAGTCCTCTATAAGATCTATGATATTTTTATCTGCCGAATAAGGCATTTCAACAAGTTTTTCTGCAATATCTTTTATTTTCTTTTCGGTCATCTGGTGCTTAATCCTTTTTATGTCTGTTTTTTATCTTATGCCAAAGGTATCTTATGATAAGTGCAATGGAGGTTGAAAGAGCAAAGAAATACCCTATAAATGCCAAAAAAGGAACCCCCATTATCTTTGGTTCCATGTTGGTGGTGCTTATTATAGCGGAGGACACTAAGAGAGCCGCAATACACAGACCTATAACAAGATTTCTTACCGCGCTTTTTACCATGTTGGCAAGCCCCCATGATGAATAAAGGGTTATATTGAGTCTGCTCTGCCCGTCAAGGTACTCGCGGAGAATATCCGCCGCAAGCCCCGGAATCTCGGAACCTTTTCTTATGTTCCTGTAAAGGAGTCTCGCTTCATTTTCACCAAACTTTTTTAAATCAAACTCCTTTACCATGTCTTCCTGCACTTTTGTAGCTGCAATATCAAGAACATTTATCTCCGGACATATTTCAGAAAGATCTCCCTGCATGTGGGTAAAGCCTCTGCCGAGCATAGTAAGTCCATGTGGCAGCTTTATATGGTTTGTCTTCATGATATCCATAAGGGTCTGCATTGCCATTGCAAGATCTATGCTGCCCATGGAAAGACTGCCATACTGGGCAAGAAACTCCTTGATATCCCTGTAAAGCACACCTCTGTCCGGCTTATCGGTAAAATCACCGAGGTCAAGCACAGCATTTACAACCATATTCGTATCGTGCAGGGCAATTCCCTGAACACCCCTTACAAGTATCTTTCTGTCGGCATCTGAAATCCTTCCCATCATGCCCATATCCATCCAGACGATCTTTCCGTCCCTTATCTTCACATTGCCCGGATGCGGGTCTGCATGAAAAAAGCCGTCGTCGATAACCTGCTTAAGGTAGTTATTTACAAATTTTATGCCTATTTCATGAAGGTCATAGCCATTATCAAGAAGAGTTTCTTTATCTTCTATAGAATAGCCATCTATATATTCCATGACAAGTACATGATCTGTGGTGTACTCTTTATAAAGTTCCGGAACATATACATACTTTATATCTTTGTTATTTCTGGCAAATTCCTCCATATTGGCGGCTTCCTGCCTAAAATCCATCTCTTCTATAGCGACAGACCACATTTCATCAAGAACCATGCCAAGGTCCACAATGCCATTTATAGGTGTTACAGGAGGCATCAGCTTTATTAACTTCTTTAGCATTATCATATCACGCGACATGATCTCCTTTATGCCTTTTCGCTGAACCTTGATAACCACCCTGTTGCCATCTGCAAGCACAGCCTTGTGAACCTGTGCAATAGAAGCCGAACCTAAAGGTGTCTCTTCTATCGTCTTAAAATTCTCTCTCCAGTCCATACCATAAGCATCAGCAAGAACCTCGCATACATCTAAAAAAGCCATGGGAGGCACATTTGAATTGAGGTTTGAGAGTTCTTTGCAATATGCCTCCGGCAAAATATCCGAATGAAGCGACATTATCTGCCCAAGCTTGATATAAGTAGGTCCCAGTTCTTCCAGTATTACTCTTAACTTATCCGGAGTTATCCCACGAGTAATCTTATTGCGTTTAAGCACTTCGCTGATCTCAGCAAATCTGCTTCTTTTTTCCTTATTTTCAGCCATCATTCCAGATTACTCGTCGTTTTCCTTTTTATCAAGTGCACTCTTAAGTCTCTCCATTTCCTCATCCGAAAGCCCGCTTATAAAGTCCTCGGCATCAAATTCACTCTTGCCTTTGAGACCTTCTTTTAATGTGTGCTTCAATTCAGTATTAAGTGTCTTTCCCTGATCTACTGTGATCTCTCCTTTTTTAACAAGGTCATTAAGCACCTCTTCTGACTTTTCATAAGTTGTTGCAACTGCTCCGATTCCTGCAAGCATAAGCTTTTTGATACCCTCTGTGATTTCCATTGCCTGCTCCTTTCTTATAGAAAAACACCAATTAGTTTTGGCAAAAATATTATACATCCTATTATTCCTGCAAATATAGCCGCAACAAGAACCGCTCCTGCTGCCGCATCCTTTGCTTTGCCTGCAAGCGGCCTTTTCTCTGTCGTGACCAGATCCACAACATTTTCAACTGCTGTATTCACAAGTTCAAGGCTTATCACAAGTCCAAAAAGAACAAAACAGATAAGCCACTCTATGGTTGAAATATGGAGCCACACACCAAAAATTATTACAAGAAGCATGACGCTTATATGTATCTTTATATTTCTTTCTTCTTTGATCGTAACTCCGATTCCCTTGAACGCATAGCCAAAACTCTTGTATAAGGGTTTGTGGCGACGCTCCTTTTTGACCGAACCCATTCTTAATTATTCCTTCAATGCTTTAGTGTACGTTATAAAATATCGTAAACGAAATAAATAATTTCGCTTACGATAAATTTTAAAATTTTATCCTATAAAAGTCAACATTTGAGCATTATTCACATGACAGATGATACATTACCGACCTGTACTCTCTGCCGTAAGGAAGCGGCAGTCCTCCATACATAAGCGATGCACCTGTAAATTCTTTTTGAAGTTCCTTTACCGTATAGCAGGCCTCTGGGTCAAGCCCCCTCATTTTAACAAAATGCGGTATGTCATTTGCATGAGCCGAAAGTGCTACTGCGGTAAATATTGCCTTCTTCTTATCCTTGGCAACGCTCATCCATGCAGAAATCTCACTCTTTTCAAAAGGATCAGACAGCCTGTAGTATCTTCCGAAATGACTTACTTCATAATCTTCTATAAAAGTATCAATCTGCTCTTGTATCTGCCTCTTATCTTCCTCGGAAAGCTTATTTGGGTCAAGCTCATAGCCGAAAGTTCCCGGCATTGCAACTGCCCCTCTTGTTTCAAATGGTGTCACACGACCTGTCTGCTCATTTGGAACAGCTGATACATGTGCCCCCATCGTAATGGTAGGATAACCAAAACTTGTGCCATACTGGATAAGACACCTGTCGATAGCATCAGTATTATCCGAGCACCATATCTGACTTTCGTAAGCAAGCATTCCTGTATCAAATCTGCCACCGCCTCCGGCACACCCTTCTATAAGCATTTCAGGGTACCTTGTGCAGAGCCTCTCAAGCAGGTCGTAGGTTCCAAGCATAAACCTGTGCATCATTTCACCCTGACACTCTGCAGAAAGAGCTTTGCTGTAAATATCTGTGAGTGACCTGTTCATATCCCACTTAATATAGGCGATATTGGCATTATCAAGAACCTCGGTCATCTCATTAAATATGTAGTCCACAACTTCTTTACGTGAGAAGTCAAGAACAAGCTGAAAACGTGACCTTGAATAATCTCTGTCTGGAATCCTTATAACCCAGTCAGGATGAGCTCTGAAAAGGTCCGAGTCCTCGGAGATCATTTCCGGTTCAAACCAGAGTCCGAATTTCATGCCAAGGTCATTTATTTCCTTTGAAAGCTCGCCCAAAGTACCGCCAAGCTTTTTGGTATTTACCTTCCAGTCGCCAAGCCCTGAAGTATCGCTTTCTCTCTTGCCAAACCACCCGTCATCAAGAACGAGCATTTCAACTCCGAACTTTGACGCTTCTCTTGCAATAGAAATGAGCTTTTCTTTATCAAAGTTGAAATAAGTAGCTTCCCAGTTATTTATAAGAACTGGTCTTCTCCTGTGCTTCCAATATCCTCTTTCAATATTTTCTCTTATAAATTCATGGAATATATTGGAAAGTTCTGAAAAGCCCTTATCTGAATAAGCCATAAGAACTTCAGGAGCATCGAAGCTTTCACCCGACTTCAGGCTCCATGAAAACATATCATCCGGAAGCCCCATAATGACTCTTGTTGAACCATACTGGCTCTTTTCTGCCTCTGCAAGGAAATTTCCACTATATACAAAGTGTATTCCTATGCAGTCACCTGCATACTCGCCTGCTTCTCTTTCCGCAAGCATGACAAAAGGATTATACTGATGGCTTGAAGCCCCTCTTAATGACCCTATTTCATATTTTCCATGTTCAACAGGAACTCTCTGAAACTGCCTTTCCATTGCATGGCGTCCATGGAAAGTAATAAAATCGTAGTCACCAAAAGGCATGTCAAAGCTTGCCGAAGAAACCTTAAGGAGCTTCATCTCTCCCTTTCCTTTATTACATACTCTTACAGCCCTTGTAATAACGTCCCTATCTTCAAATACACCATAAAGGAGATGAACTTCTATACCACTTACATCATCTGCAAGGCTTATATCTACGGTTGAAATTCTTTCTCCATCATTTGCATAAGAGGTCGGAAGCCCTCTAAGGGTATATTTTTTATCTGAAATATTTATTTCTTTAAATCTTAGATCGCACCCCTTTGACCCATCAGGGTTTTGCATTACAAAAGCAGGTGTTCTGAAATCTGCACTGCCCCTGAACGGAAATTCAAGAGGAAACTGGTCAAGCGAATAAACTCTCTCATCGCCTGCATCAAAAGGATTGCCAGAAAACCCTCTGTCGGCTCCTGTTATGAGCTGTCCAAAGTCTCCTGCTGCCTTTTTCCCATAATAGAGGTGCATAAGATATTTATGTTTGTCCACCTGCATCTGATAGGTGGTGTTTTTGGTTGAAAGAGTTATAATACCTGATTCTTTGTTATATATTATCATTTATTGTACCTTGCCGCAGGCATAGTGAAAAACGGGGCCGTGCCTGCGGCAGCGCCGTTAAATCATCGCTTTAATTTCAACCTGATTCTCTTGCAATAAGCTCTACAGGAAGTACACTGAGCGGCTCTACATTTTTACCTGCTCTCGCATCACTTATTTCCTTCAGAACAAGTCTTGCGATCCTGTGTACAGGCTGATGTATCGTAGTAATAGACGGACTTACAAGAGTTGCTATCTCGGTATCATCAAAACCTATGACTCTTATATCATCCGGAACTCTCTTTCCCATCTCCCGTACCACCTGTATTACCTGCGCTGCAGCAATATCAGACGTTGCAAATACTCCATCACAGTCAGGTGTAGATGAGAGTACATCCTTTATAAAAGGTCTGTATTCCATATCTATAAAGTTGCTTTCACTACTTCTGAATATCCTGCATGATACACCCGCCTTTGAACAAGTCTCTACAAACCCTGATTCTCTTTCATCGCCAGGCATGTTGTTCTGCCTCTTGGCGCCAAGATATACAAGGTTCTTACAGCCTTTTTGAATAAGACGTTCAGCAGCAAGATTGCCGCCCTTTCTGTTGTCAACGGTGATGCAGGCTGTACCGCCTTCTATGTAGCGCTCAATGGTTATTATAGGAATATTGAAACCTTTAAGTGTCTCGGGATCAATATCCGCAGAAAAAAGCATGACTCCGGTCACAAAATTATTCTGACATATCTGCAATATCCTGTCGGCACTTTTTGTATCTCCGTTTGTATTATACAGGATCATTCTGAGATTCCTTTTTGTTGCCTCATGTTCGAGAGCTGAAATACATTTTGCAAAGTAAGGATGGGTAATATGTGGTACAACGAGGGCTATAGTATCTGTGTTTTTCTTAGAAAGCCCTCTTGCCACCTCATTAGGCTGGTAGTTCAGCGCCTTCATCGCATCATATACCTTTTGTCTGGTCTTATCGCTTATATACCCACGATTGTTCATGATGCGCGAAACAGTTTCTACTGCGACCCCAGCTTCTTTCGCAACATCTTTTATAGTAGCCAAAAATAAGCCTCCTCTTTACAGTCATTTTTTTCATTAAAAAAGAAATAGCGACTGCACAACTTTTATATTGTAACAGCCGCCTTTGTTTTTGTCTATGCAATATCCATGTTGAAATGGTATTTTGCGAAAATTCCATCAACCCTTTACAGCACCGCTTGTAACACCGGCAACGATGTACTTCTGCAAAAAGAGATAAAGGATGAGGATCGGCAGCATAGCAAGGAGAAGAGCCGCCATGACAAGTCCGATATCAGTTGAGTAAGTACCATAAAATGCCTGAGTAGCAATAGGAATGGTATAAAGGTCTTTTTTGCCAAGAACAAGACTTGGAAGAAGGTAATCATTCCAGTATGCCATTGCCTCGATAATGGTAACTGTGGCAATAGTAGGTGAAAGAAGCGGAAATACAACCTTCCAGAAGGTAGCCCATCTTGAACACCCGTCTATTTCTGCCGCTTCCTCAAGGCTTCGTGGGATATTCGTTCTTATGGCACCATCAAACATAAATGTTGCCATGGATACTGAAAAGCCAACGTGCATGAGAATAAGTGTAAGTCTGTGATTCAGTACATGGAATAAACCACCATAAACTGAAACTATAGGAACCATGAGTACCTGGAAAGGAATGACCATAGATGCAATCATAAGTGCAAAAAGTATCTTGGTTGCCTTCCAATTATTTCTTGCAATAACAAATGCTGCCATTGCAGAAACAAATATGGTAATGACCGTTGATGATATTGTTATTATCGCTGAATTTCCGAAAACCTTCCAGAAATTCATCTTGTCCATTGCCTTAGGGAAATTGTCAAGAGTGAAGCCATGCTTGCCTATAAGAGAAAGCGGAGCTGAATTTATATCACCCTTTGTCTTAAATACATTGACAACAACGATAAGGAACGGGAAGATAAACATTATAAATAGAACAACAAGTACCACGATCATCACTGCATGGACAATTTTCTTTTTTCTTGCAGCCTTTTCGTTTTCTGTCATGCCTCTATCTCCCCTTTCTTTCCCACTGTTACCTGTGCAATACCAACTATAGCACAGACAATAAAGAGAATAAGTGCTTCTGCCTGGCCTAAGCCATAATTCTTATATACAAATGCCTGATTGTAGACATGCATTGCGGCAAGTACAGAAGAGTTAAAAGGTTCACCTTTTGTGAGTGAGAGGTTTACATCGTAAACTACGAAGCATCTGGTGATAGAAAGGAATATACAGGTTACGAATGAAGACCTCATAAGAGGTATGATAACGTGACGCATTGCCTGTGAAGAGGTGCATCCGTCAATTTCCGCAGCCTCTCTAAGATCACCTGAAATTCCCATAAAGCCGGCTACATAAATAAGCATCATATAACCTGCGTACTGCCATACCGTAACAAGAATAAGACAGAAAAGCGCACCGCCTGAGCTTGAAAGAAGTGAAGGAACAGTGCTTCCTGCTATGCCTGAGCCGATAGCCACAAAGGCACGGTTAAACACGAATTTCCAAACATAACCAAGTACGATACCACCTATAAGGTTAGGAATGAAAAATCCTGAACGGAAGAAGTTCTCCCCCTTAACACCTCTTGTAACAAGATATGCAAGGGCAAATGCAACTACATTTACAAGAACAACCGATACAGCCGAATAGATAACGGTCCTGCCAAGAGCAATCCAGTAATCCAAGTCCCTGAACGCCGCGATATAGTTATCAACCCCCACAAAAGGCTTGTTTGCCGCTATACCATCCCAGCTCGTAAATGTGAGATAAAAACCGTATACTAAAGGTATCAGTACTGTTCCTGCAAAGAGAACCAAGGCAGGTCCTGCAAACATACAGAACTGTCCTACTTTATATGACATAGTAGATTTTTTCATATCTGTTCTCCTCACTGCTAAATGTATTTACGTTCTGCCGGCCATCGCGAGAGCGATCAGGCATGGCCGGCTATTCTTCATTATAAATCTTTAAAACTGATTACTTTATTGTCTTCCAGTAATCATTGATCTCTTTTGCAAAACCTGCACGATCTGTCTCGCCTGCAAGATACTTCTGGAATGAGGCACCGAGCTTTGAGTAATGATCATCAGGAAGGTAGTTGTAGTTAGGGATAAGCTTGCCTGCATCTGCAAAGCTCTTTACACTCTTTCCAAGTGGATCTGATACAGGAAGTGTGTTATTGGTGAATGCAGGAACAAGTGCGCAATCATTTACGAGGAACGACTGTCCATCAGGATCATTTGCAAGCCAGTTAAGGAAGTCCTTACCTGCCTGACGCTGTGCATCACTTATAGCATCACTTGAATCTACAAAGAAATATTTTGAGCCGCCGCCAACAAGCTTTGTATTGGAGCCGTCATCTGTATTCTGAGGAACTGGCATAATGCCCATGTTTTCAGAATATTCATAAGCATTGATAACTGACCAATCCCAGTTGCCGCCAAACATGAATGCTATCTCGCCTTCTGCAAGCTTCTGCTCTGTAACTTCACGCTCTGCAGAAATTGCTGTATCCTTAGCGTAGTTGTTCTCCTTGAGTACATCGAAGGTATCCATAAGAGAATTAAATTTGGCATCCGTTGAAATATCTGTTGAGCCATCTTTAAGCCCCTTTACAAATCCGTCAACATCATTCTGCTGTTCGTATACCTCAGCAAGGAAGTGGGCACCGAGTGACCAGTCTTCCTTCATGATACCGACAGGAGTTGTCATTCCGCCAGCCTTGAGTTCTTCTATAAGACCCTTGAATGCATCAAGTGTCTGGTATTTAGCAGGATCAAAATCCTTACCGGTTACCTTCTTGATAGCATCTGCATTGTAGATAATGCCTCTTGCCTCTACGCAGACAGGGAATCCATAGGTCTTGCCGTCGATGGCGATAGCCTGTGTTGTATTGGAAACCCAATCCTGATCAGAAAGATCAACTGCGTGGTCTGCTGCAAGTGAGTAGATATCCTTTGCGTCGACCATAGCTACTGTATATGGTTCATTAGAAGCATACTTTGTAGCAAGATGCTGAGCTACGGTATCACTTGAATAGTAAACTTCTACGTCGACACCGGTCTTCTCGCTATACTTCTTTGCCATTTCCTCCATCTGGCTCTGGATCTCCATCTTGGAGTTGAATACCGCAATAGAAGTACCCTTGGAATCTGTCTTTGCGGTGCTTGTTCCAGAAGAAGTCTTGTTCCCTGATGATGTACTGCCTCCGCCGCAACCTGCAAGAAGTGCTGTGGACATAGCAGCTACAGTGAGTAATGATACGACCTTTCTTTTGTTCATCGCCGAACTCCTTTCAAATTATAACATTTGTGGTTCATTTGCTTTTCTCTTTCCTTCTGTGAACAATATAGCACATTGAATGATTTCTGTCAACCGCTTGTCATATATTTTTTATAATTTTATATTCCTTTATTCTGTTTGTTTGTGTATATTGCACAGATTTCGCAAAGTATACCGCATGACATGTTTCAGCATATTGCTTGAAATGCGTCTTTCCAGTTAAAAACACGCAAAAAAGACCAGCCAATAATGACTGGTCCATATAAAACGTATATAAAGTTGTCAGGGAAAGTTTTTCTTTACCTGCTATAAATGGCATCACGCCTTTATACTGTATATCTTGGCATCTGTTGCAGGAAGCTTTGAGGATGTGTCACCATAAAGCATGTCTGCTACTTCAGGCAACTTTACTTCCTTATCTTCTCTTCCGAAATTCTCAATAAATACATAACGCTTGCCGCCCTTCACGCGGCTTGCAATATCACATTCCTCCGGAAGGCTTTCCATAAGCTTTACAACGCCTGCTTCTTTGATGATCCTGCCAAGGAAGCCTACATAAAATTCCCTGTCTGGCTCGGAAGCAATATAGTATGCCTTTCCTTTTCCAAACTGATTTACCGTAAGTGCAGGACTTCCCTTATAGAAATCACTGCCGTAAGTCATAAGGCACTCTGCTCCCTTAAGGCTTATAAGCTCGCACATCTTCTCACAGTCTGTCTCCTGAAGCCTCATGCTTGCTCCTTCTACAGGAAGAAGGCTGTTCTTCATTCCGTCGCAGAGCGCATCTATCTCCTCAGTCCTTACACCCAATACATCTGTCATATCATAAGGAATATCACCCATATAGCAGAGGTCATTTTCATTAACTACTCCACACAGGTAGGTTGAAATGAGGATGCCGCCATTTTCAACAAATTCTCTGATTCTCTTTTCTGCTCCGTCATGCAGGCTGTAGAGCATAGGTGCGATAAGTATCTTATAGCCGTCAAAGCTGTGGCTTTCTTCTATCACATCCACATCCACAGCATTTATCTTTAATGCTTCGTAAATCTTGTGGACAGTTTCATAGTAGCCTTCATTGCAATTGCGAGGACCCTGACTGTTTTCAAGAGCCCACTTATTCTGTGTATCATTTATAATCGCAACTTTGGCATCACCCACAGCTCCCTTAATCTCTGCTATTTCTTTAAGAAGTGCGCCGGTCTCTGTAACTTCTTTAAATACTCTTGTATCGTCCCTTCCTGTGTGGTCTATCACCGCACCATGGAACTTTTCAGAAGAGCCTCTTCCCTGACGTATCTGGAAATACTGTACACTGTCTGCTCCATGGGAAACTGCATGAATTCCTGCAAGTTTAAGCAAGCCCGGTCTCTTAAGTCTGCTTACACTCTGCCAGTTTGTTCCGGAAGGGCAGCTTTCCATAAGAAGGAAAGGCTTATCCTTAAAGGAGCGCATCATGTCATGGTAAAGTCCATGTTCGAGCGCCGCCTTGCCATCGCTCTCTGCTATACCCCATTCAGGGTAGGAATCCCAGCTCATGGTATCGATTACCTTTGCAAATTCAGCATAGTCGTAGCCGCCGAATTCATACATCATGTTGGTCGTGACAGGCTGCTTTGCTCCGGCACTCCTGATAGCTTCTATCTCATTTTTTATAAAATCTGTGCAGGCATAGGTGGCAAACCTTCTCCAATCTATGATAAGACCATTGGTTTCATTTTCACCTATACTTGATGGCGGTTCTATTTCATCAAAAGAGGTATAGGTATGACTCCAGAATGTGGTCCACCACTCATGATTAAGCTTTTCTATACTTCCAAATTTCCTCTTAAGGAACTTTCTGAACTCGTCCTGACAGTGAGAACAGTAGCACTCACCGCTGAATTCATTTGAAATATGCCAGCCAATAACTGCAGGGTCATCCTTAAAGCATTCTGCAAGCTTTGCGTCTATGATCCTTACCTTTTCCCTATATGCAGGCGAAGTAAGGCAGTGATTATGCCTTCCACCAAATTTTGCCTTCTTGCCATCTTCATAAGTACGAAGGACCTCTGGATATTTCTTTGCAAGCCACCTTGGTCTTGCTCCCGATGGAGTTGCAAGAATAGTATATATACCGTTTTCATAAAGCTTGTGAATAATATCCGCAAGCCAGTCGAACTCAAATCTTCCTTCTTCGGGCTCAAGAAGTGCCCATGAAAAGATTCCCAATGAAACCTCGTTGATATGAGCCTTCTTCATCATGCGTATGTCATCTTCAAGAACCTGTGGTTCATCAAGCCACTGATCAGGATTGTAGTCGCCGCCATAAATAAACTCTTCCACTTTGCACCTCACTTTTAACTGCTGTTTTAAAAAAGTGTCGGGGTCAAAAGATTTTGCCCCGACTAAATGATACACTATATACACATTTCATGTGCAGTACAAAACTCAAAATCTATTATAAAAGATTTTTCAAAAAATAAAACAGGAAAAATTTTAGAACAAAAACTTATTTATTGAAGTGCAGCCTGCCTCCCACAGTTTCCTGAATCGAAATAAATTTATCTGAAAATGTAATAAGCCACGCCCCGCGACTTTTCGGTACTTCAAGGAAATTCAAAGGCCACATGTGGGACTTTATCATACTGCACACATGATCAGATACGCAAAAGTCCCTTTTTGCATTCTCCGCCGCTATGTAAGGATGATGAAAACCATGCAGGTGGTCTCCATGGTCATGCCAGTCATAAAGGTAATAATCATGCAGAACCGCCGCCGCACAGATTTCATCTGTGTCCCTGTTTCCCGGCAAGAGAAGATCCAGCATAACCGCCATTCTTGCTACTCTGATAACGTGGTCTCTAGTCGTTGTATTTCCATGCTGGATAAATCTTTTCATCTGAAGAATACGTTCATCCTCCATATAAGGAATCAGTTTTTCTTCAACGCACTCCATTGTTTTTGCTAATTTATCCCGCAGCATAATTCTCCCTTCTCAAGCACCATCCCCAGCATTTTCACCTGAACCGATAAGCTTCTTTATCTTGCCGTAATAAGAAAGTACAAGTTTTCTTTCCTTATGGCTTTTTTTGCCTATATATACAAGGATATTTTTAAGATGATACTTTTCTCCGCTGCTAAGTGACTGTGCAATAACCTGATAGCCACTCTCCATCTTTTCATCAAAGATTTTCTGTGCGCTCTCAAGCTTTGCTGTAAGTTTTATAAGAGAATCAACTGTAAGAGCCACATCACAGCCTATCATAAACATAAGTATAAGGGCGGCAAGCTGTCCTATCGTCGCCGGTATCGCCATTTTTACTGACAATACAACCGGAACAATAAGCTTTACGATAAGAACCCCCGCAAGGCCAAAACCAAGCGTTGCCGGCAAGCATATCCTTCCATTGATATTAAGGGGCACATTACTGTAGTCCCACCAGAGGGAGTGGAAAATCTTTTCAAGTACATAGGAGGTCATATACTCTATTATGGCACTTCCTATGCAGCTTATTAAAAATATCTGCCAATATGGTATTGCCTTGATATCTCCTGCTGCTGGAAGTCTAAGGACCTCCGGCAGTATTCCAAATACCACAACACATAGTGTTGCTCCAACTCCATAGATAGGGCAGACAGGTCCAAAAAGAAATCCCCTGTTTTCCCAATGCCCGCTCTTTAAAGAACAATAAATACATTCATATATCCAGCCTAAAAAGCTGAATATGCAAAAACAATTAAATAATGCTATTACACTCATAAAATTTATAGTAAACAAAGAAGTATCACTTGCGTGATATCTCGGTATACAAACCGCGAATGCCTTCTTCTGATATTATCTGAAGGTTTTCTGCAGTCTGCAGTGCCTTTTCACGCGAAATATTAAGCTTCAATGTTTCAAAAAAAGAATCAATTGTTCCCTTTGCATATAATTTAAGATTCGTTGCATCAAACTCCTCCGGAAGTTCACTAAATATCCTGATAAAATACTTATAAAGATATTCTGACTCCTTATCCGCAAGGAATCCTGCAAATTTCTCAATCTCGGTTCCATGCGACATATCCATTAAGATCCTGAAATAATCCAGATTATCATATACAAAGTCCATTAACTGTCTGTAGAAACCGACTCCATAAATTGTGATCCTGTCATCAGGACTTACTTCTTCCATAAAGTCACCGCGCAGCTTTGTATAGAGACTTATAAAATCTGCCATAGGGTCCTGTACAAGAGCAGAAAAAAGCCCCGCTTTATCATGAAATCTCACATATATCGCATTTGTGCTTGTACCTGCTTTTTCCGCCACTTCGCGCAGAGAAACTCTTGCATATCCTTTTTTTAGAAATTCCTCTTTAGCTGCATTAAGAAGTTTTTCTTCAACGTCCATCTGTCTTCTTGCCATTTTTTCCTCCAGACGAAAGTCATATTCCCATTTAATGGGTTATACAGAAAGTCTCAGTTCTGTCGACTTCCATATAATAGGAAGTATACCACTAATCAACCGGAAAAGAAACAAAATGTTAACAAAAACCAGATTTTGTCTAAATAAATATTTTTTTAACAGACTCCCTTTCATTAAGCGATGATTCAAGCAGATACGAAGCTTCATCACCCTGCTCGTCCATCATCTGCAGAATCGTATCTGCCGCCTTTTTCCCCAATATCTCCTTGGGATGTGTGAAAGTAGTCAATGCAGGGACTATGGTTGCACTTATATCCGCATCATCAACGCCTATAACAGAGAGATCCTCCGGCACCCTCATCCCGTTTTCCTTGCATATCTTTATAAGCTCGCAGGCAACCTCATCATTATATGCCATTACAGCGGTGCACCCTTTTATCCTTGATAAGACTTTAGGGGCGGCACTTTTCATATTTCTGATATCAGCTGTATCAAGCCATACGATGTGGTCTGGGTCGATATCAAGTTTAAGATCCCTTGCCATTTCCATGAAGCCGCCATATCTTCTTATTCCCTGTTCATCCTCGCAGTGAAATATACCGCCTATCTTCCTGTGTCCTTTTTCATACAGATACTGGAGTGCCTTTTTGCCGACAGACTCATCATCAAGTCTTATACATGGTGCTTCCAAGTCTCTGTAGGAAGCATTTATAAAAAGCACTTGCACTCCTCTGTAGATAAGTTCCCTGTACAGACGCAGATTAGGGTTCGGCAGTGCTCCCTTTGATGGCTCCACTATAAGCGCATCCACATTATCGTTTTCAAGAAGGTTCTTTAAAAGTCTCTCCTCATTGGAAACATTATTATCTGTAAATGATAACTGTGTGGAGTAGCCTGCTTCATTAAGCGTTCCTGTGATACCGCGGACTACCGGTGGGAATATATAACTGTCACCGTAAGTAAGCATAACAGCAACAGACATATATTTCAACCTTCTACTTTTCTTTTTTACGCTTCCTACATAAGTTCCGCTTCCCTGAAGTCCTGTGAGCACTCCTTCTTTCTTCAGCAGATTCATACCCTTACGGACAGTCTGCCTTGAAAGTGAAAACATTTCACACAGCTTTGCCTCAGAAGGGAGCCTGTCGCCTTCCGACAGACTCCCTTCCTCTATACTTTTCTTTATGTAGGCTGCAACGGCTTTATAGCCTTTTTCATAAATTTTCATAAATCAAAATTTTGGTGTAAAAAATCTGGCAAGATCAGCTTCAGTTGTATCTTCACCGATCGTTATAAGTTCTGTGCCTGTAAGCTTTGCAAAAAGTGCGATATCAGAGCGGTTAAGTGCGGTTGAAATAACTGAGTGATGAGCCCCGCCTGCATAGCACCATGCAGCTGTACCAATCTCAAAGTTTGGCTTATGACGATACATGATGTGAGCAACAGGAAGATTTGGCATTGGATGAGGTTCCTTTATAAGCTCTACATCTGCGCATACGATACGGAAATGATCGCCAAGGTCGATAAGAGTAACCTGTATGCCATCGCCCTCAACACAATCAAATACAAGACGTGCAGGGTCGCTCTTTCCGCCTATGCCAAGTGGATGAACCTGAATCTCAGGCTTGCTTGCTGCAAGCTGAGCCGGTACTTCAAGCATGTGACTTGCAAGTTCAACTTCACTGCCTTCTGTAAGGTCGTATGTATAGTCTTCCATGAAGCCTGTAGCGCCCTTACGTCCTTCGGACATCTTCTCAAGGATTGTCTGGAATGCAGCAATCTTGTAATCTCCTTCTGGGCCAAAGCCGATTCCCTTTGCCATAAGGTTCTGAGCTGCGATGCCCGGAAGCTGGTTCATTCCGTGAAGATCCTGGAATGTATCTGTAAATGCCATGCATCCGTTTTGTGCAAGGAATTTTTCAAATGCAACTTCGTATCTTGCCTGCTCTCTTACTACGTCAATGCGGTCAGTTGCCATTGTATACTTTTCGTTGTATTCAGCCATCTTGGCATCAACTTCGGCTTCTGTAACTTCTTTTGAAAGTTCTACTATCTCGCCGATTCCCCAATACTTGATCTCCCATCCGTAATGAATCTCAGCCTCAAGTCTGTTGCCGTCTGTAACTGCAACATCACGCATGTTGTTACCGAAAGTTGCAACTCTCATGTTCTTTGAGCAATCGATAGCCTTTGCAACATCCGCAAACTGTCTTACCTTTGCAATGAAGGCATCATGCTTGTAGTAGCCTGCAACGACCTGATGAGCTATGTTAAGCTTTGCAAGAATAAAGCCGTATTCGCGATCTCCATGAGCAGCCTGATTGAGGTTCATGAAGTCCATATCGATCGTGTCATAAGGAAGCTTCTCATTTGCCTGTGTGTGAAGGTGAAGGAGTGGCTTATTAAGAAGTTTGAGACCCTTGATCCACATCTTTGCAGGTGAAAATGTATGCATCCATGTAACAACACCGATACAGTCATCATCACATACGGCTTTCTTCATATCCTCTACGCAGATCTTTGATGTTTCTACTGTAGGAAGAAGTTCGAATTTAACTACATCTCCAAGCTTTTCATTGAAGAAATCTACCATTTCTTTGCAGTCTGCTGCAACCTGACGGAGACATTCCTCACCATAGAGATCCTGACTGCCTGGGATAAAATAAAGTTTTTTCATTTTATATGCCTTTCTTTTAAAAGTTGTATATGTACATATTTGTATTATGTATCAATATGTATATGTCATTCCTATGCAAAGATACCATGTTTTTTTTACATAGTCAATACATTTTTAGCAATTTTCATAAATTTATGCTTTTATATATCAAGTTGTACATGTACAACTTTTATAAACAAAGAAAAACCGCCATCAAGCTTTTTTCAGATAGCGGTTTTTATTACTTTTACGGTAACTCAGCTATTCCATTTTTACAACAAAACCTGCATACGCAGGAAGGTTGAGTCCTCCTGCAAAGGACACTTCCTCTCCCGTTATAAGGTCGCACCCTTTGGCTCCACCGAATTCTCCGTCAAGATGTACCGGATTTCCGTCTGCATTTATCGCTGTAAGGATCCTTCCATTATCCGTCTTTCTTTCAAATACACATGCCTTATTCTGAAGAACTACTGTTCTGAAGTCACCATAACTTAAAACTTCGTTTCCGTTTCTAAGGGCTGTGAGCTTTGAAATATGTTCTGTCAGTTCATTCCATGAAGGCTTTTCTATATAAGGTCTTAAAGCCGGATCTCCCTGTTTCTTGTCTGCCTTTTCTCCCCACTCTGAACCATAGTAGACAGAAGGGATGCCCGGCATAGTAAACATAAAGGTATAAATGAGCGGCAGATGTTTTACATTTGTAAGAATGCTTGCAATCCTGCTGACATCGTGATTATCCACAAAAGATAAAAGATGCGCTCCTCTGTAAAGGCACCACGCCTCTTTACCAAACTGCCTTAAAAGTGAATGACATATTTCAAACATATTCAAAGAGTTGAAGCTTGAAAAAAGTCCCTTATAGCACTCATAATTGGTAGCACTGTCACAAAGCCCTTCTCCCATAACTCTCTTGTAGTCTCCGCCTATCATTTCGCCAACAAGCCAGAAATCAGCCTTTGCCGCAAGGACTCTGCCTCTCAACATTCTTATAAAATCAGGCTTAAGGCAGTATGCCACATCAAGCCTCAGTCCATCTATATCAAACTCCTCGATCCATTTCAACGCACATGAACAAAGGTATTCGGTAACTTCCGGATTATTAAGATTAAGTTTTACAAGGTCGTAGTTTCCTTCCCAGCCTTCATACCAGAGTCCATCATTATAGCCGTCGTTTCCGCCAAGGTTTATGTTAAACCATGAAAGATACCTTGAGTTCTCGCGATTTTTAAGGACATCCTGAAACTGCGGGCATCCTCTGCCTACATGGTTGAAAACGCCATCAAGAACGACCTTCATCCCTGCCTCATGAAGTGCATCACAGACTTTCTTGAAATCATCATTAGTTCCCAGTCTTTCATCGATCTTAAGATAGTCTCTCGTATTGTAGCCATGAGTATCAGAAGAAAAAACAGGGTTAAAAAGCACTGTCTTTACCCCAAGCTTTTTAAGATGATCTATAAAATCCAGTACATGAAGTATTCTGTGCTCTAACTTCTCATCATTTTCAAATGGTGCACCACAAAAACCAAGCGGATAAATCTGATATACAGTATTTTCAAATGCCCACATAGATGATCCTCCCTACAAAAATCTGAGAAAAACCTACAGTTACTTGTATTATTGGACAAAGTCCAACAATACATTTATTATTCAAATGTCCTCGCCACTTCCTTTAAAAGCTTGATTATAGGAAGGTGCTGCGGACAGGCATCCTCGCACTGACCACATTCAATACACTCCGATGCCTTTGGTCCTGAAACTCTCCATGTAAAATCGTTCTTATCCATATCGGTATTTGTCCAGTAGTCGTTGATAGCCGCAAAGTGGTCCGGTATCTGCATTTCAACAGGACATCCCGGAGTACAGTAACGACAGGCTGTACATCCTATCCTTTTTGACTCTCTGAAGGCTTTTTCCGCCTTTTTTACAGTCTCCGCTTCATTTTCACCTAAAGGCTTAAAATCTTTCATATATGAAAGGTTGTCTTCGAGCTGTTCTACATTTGACATACCGCTTAGAACAACCATTACATTTTCCTGAGAAGCTGCAAAACGCACAGCCCATGAAGCTAAAGATACAGAAGGGTTAGCTTCCTTAAGGATCTTCTTTACACCTTCCGGCGGATTGGCAAGGGTGCCACCCTTTACAGGCTCCATTACAACCACCTGCTTACCATGCTTTATCGCCACTTCAAGGCACTTGCGAGACTGGATAGACGGATCGTTCCAGTCCGCATAATTTATCTGAAGCTGGACGAATTCTGCATCGGGATGGTCTGTAAGGATCTTATCAAGAACCTCTGCCTTATCATGGAAGGAAAATCCGTAGTGCTTTATAAGTCCATCCTTCTTAAGCTCCTTTACATAGTCCCAAAGCCCATATTCATCATATTTAGAAAGGTTTCCTGTGCCAAGCGCATGAAGAAGATAAAAGTCAAAATACCCGGCTCCTGTCCTTTCAAGGCTCACCTTTATCTCGTTTCTTGCCTCTTCCTTAGACTTACAGCAGAACTCGCCTGCATTAAGCTTACTGGCAAGATAATATTCTTCTCTTTTGTGGCGGGAGCACAGCGACTTGTTGGTAGCCTCCTCAGAGCCCTCATAAACAAAGGCTGTGTCAAAATATTTTCCGCCTGCCTCAAGAAATTTATCGACCATGACCTTAGTCTGCTCAATATCAATTTCCTTGCCACCTTCAAGCCTTGGCAGTCTCATAAGCCCAAAGCCTAACTTCATGCAATCCTTAATCAGTTGTTCACTCATACATTCTCCTTCCAGATTTTAAAAGTCGGTTATTGTAACCTCCAGTCTGTACACTCACTTATCGCCTTGCAGATTTTGCAAAGTCCCTCGCCGTCTTCTTTGCTGAAACGTTCCAAAGAAGGACTGTCTATATCAAGAACTGCCCTTATATTTCCTTCCTTATCAAAGATCGGTGTTACAACTTCAGAAAGAGAGGCTTCATCACAGGCAATATGACCTGCAAAATCATGCACATTTTTAACAAGCACTTGTTCTTTTTTTTCAAAGGCAGTACCGCAGACGCCCTTTCCTTTTGCAATATGTATGCAGGCAACTTTCCCCTGAAAAGGTCCAAGGACAAGATCATCTTCTTTTGTAACAAGATAAAAGCCTGCCCAGTTTAAATCCTCCATATTCTGCCAGAGTATTGCAGATATATTTGAAAAAAACGGAACAAAATGCGGCTCATCTTCTCCAAAAGCCTTTATCTGGGCTACGATAGTCTCATAATCTGTTTTTAAAACGGCCATTACCTAATTCTCCTTTTTTTTTGAACATTACTTTAATTCTAAACTATCCGCCCTTTCACTGCAAGCAAAAAAGAGACGCTTTCATATAACTTCCATAAAGCAATAAAATATTTTTATTGGAGTCTGTCAAATAGAATAAAAAAGTGGACAACGATATTGCCTATAATATCGCTATCCACTTTCAATCACTCAAAACTCATATTTTCCAGCATTTACATCATAATCTTTGCCTTCTATAACAATTTTTGACGGCACAGGTGTTGTAATCTCATATCTCACTGCATCGCCGTCATAAGACCATTTTGAGCTGATTCTGCCGTGAGGTGTATCGTATGATACATCTATTGAGCCAATCCGCTTATCAGGAACAGGAGCAATTACGGCCTTTTCAAAGCCCACGTAATCCTCATCCGCACGAATACCAGCTGCGACGGTATAAATCCAATCTATAACCGAGCCGTAAGCATAGTGGTTATACGAGTTCATATCACTGCTCCACATTTTGCCCTCATCGTTTATACCATCCCAATGCTCCCATATCGTTGTGGCACCGTGATTGACCTCATAGAGCCATGAGGGATAATCTTCCCCAAGCAAAAGGCTGTACGCCGTGTCTGCGTGACCGTTTTCTGAAAGCGCGTGGAGCAGATACGGTGTGCCGACAAAGCCTGTTTGCAGTTTATTCCCGTTGTCCTTTATCATCTGGTTGAGCTTATCCGCAACTGATTGTTTATCGTCAGACAAATCAAAGTACAGCGCAAGAACGCAGTCGGTTTGTGTTTCAAATTCATGAAAGTGCGTCTCAAATGTCTTTACTATATTTCTGTAAAGCTCCTCATATTTGCTTATATCCTTGCCAAGAACACGACCGGTTTTAATCACAAGCGAGGTTGAGTATGCGTAAAACGCGCTCGCGATAAAATCATCATCGGTTGAGCCTTTATAGCTGCCCGACGGCGCATCAAGCGCAAGCCAGTCGCCGTAGTGCTTGCCCCAGAGTTTTTTCACGTCATCACTTGAAGTCCATAAATATTTATCAAGTGTATCATTTGTGATATAGTCAACCCATTTTTTCATAGCCTCAAAATTATCGGCTAAAATTTCCTTATCGCCATAAAGCAAAAACATCTGATATGGTATGACGCAGATAACATCGCCCCAAGCCGCACTCGCGCCTTTAAGCTGCCAGAAATGTCTGATATTGGAGTCGTGTTTTATATGATGTAAGTCCCGGTGCAAGAATAAAATCGCCGATGCGATGACTGTTTATCTTCGCTTCATAAACACCTATCGCACTTAATGAAAGAGTGGCTTTTTTTACTGAGCCTTCCAATGTAAAAGATTTTACAAAACTCGGACAAATCTCGCCGAAGTCCACGCTAAGTCCTACCCATGACGCGTCTCTGATCATTTTAAGCCTCCGAATGGATTATTATATGTTTTTTTGTCATTATCTTTATTTCAAAAAATTTCTATAAAACCAAAAACAGGATAGAGTAGCTTAATTGCGACTCTACCCTGAAAAACATAGTATTTTTGTTTGATGTGAGAGACGTTTTCGTGTTTCTCCTTATGCTGTCAATTTTCAGGTCTTATCACAGCATTGCTTTTTCTTACTGCATTTTTCATTTCTTCTCTTATTGCTTCGGTAGTTTCTGCTGCCTCAATACCGCCTTTTCCTGTTTCGTCCGAAATGCAAGGGTCTTTTGGAGCCTTCTTTACAGGCTTTGGTGTCTTATCTATATTTTCAGCCTGACCTATGCCGAGTGCCTCACCTGCAACTCCAAGTGAAGAAACAACGCTTGCTATATCAGATGGCATAAATATCTTTGTTGCTCTTCCATCTGCCACATCTTTAAGAGCCTCTATACCCTTTAATTTAAGTACACCATCAGATATATTGGCTTCGTTGAGCTGCCTTACACCATTTGCCTCTGCTTCATAAACAAGCTTGATAGACTTTGCCTTACCTTCTGCAAGAGCGATCTGGGCATCACGTTCTGCCTCGGCAGCAAGTATCTTTGCCTTCTTGTCACCTTCCGCTCTCGAAACAACTGCTTCCTGATGAGCCTGTGCTTCAAGAACTGTCTGACGACGCTCACGCTCAGCTCTCATCTGCTTTGTCATGACTTCCTCTATTGCCTTAGGCGGCTGGATGTTCTTTATTTCAACACGGGTAACCTTTATACCCCATGCGTCGGTGGCTTCATCAAGAACCTTCTGCATCTGACCATTTATAACTTCCCTTGAAGTAAGGGTCTGGTCAAGTTCCATATCACCTATGATACTTCTGAGTGTTGTAGCTGAAAGGTTCTGAAGACCTGCCATAGGATTCTCAACGCCGTATGTGTACATCTTAGGGTCAAAAACCTTCATAAATACTACTGAGTCGATCATCATGGTGACATTATCCTTCGTGATGACTGGCTGAGGTGGGAAATCAAGAACCTGTTCCTTAAGTGACATTGTTCGTACAACTCTGTCGATAAAAGGAATTTTGATATGAATACCGGCATTCCATGTTGACCTGTACTTACCAAGGCGTTCAATGACTGCCGCCTTTCCCTGTGAAATGATCCTGATGTTTGTAAGGATAAGAACAAGAACTACCAGAACCAAAAGACCTAATAAAACATTTGCTTCTTCTAACATGTCGTCTCCTTCTGCGAATTTATTCGCTGTTTAGTAAATTGTCGTACTGCCTTGCAATACGATATAACCTTCGCTCATCGTCGTAATATGTCGTATTGCAAAGCAATACATTCTATATCAGCTTGCTGTACCTTAGCGCTTTTGCTACGCAAAAGCACAATATACGATGCAGCCACTTACCATTGCCAAAGGCAATTATCATGGTAAGCGGTTCACGTCAGGCGATTTTCATGAGCGAACGGTTCTATGTTGTTTATAATTGCATTATAACAAGTTTACAAAACTTATGCCACCCTAAATTTAAATAAATATATTACTCTATTTCCCCCAAGAGCGGGAATTAGCCGCCGCTATTTCACCATACTTTCTAAATAAAGAAAAAGCTGTACCGGTTGCCCGATACAGCTTCTAAAAAATCAGCCTTTTGCGTGTCTCTTTTCAAGTTCCTTTGAAATCTCTTCAAGCTTCTTATCAGAAAGAATGTATTTCTTTTTGAAGATAAACATTGCAAGACAAAGACCTACGATAGGAACAATTGTCATAAATGAACGAAGTACCATAAGTGATGACCCCGATGCGCTTACTGTCGCTGCAGCATCCGAGGTATCGTTTGATATCTTTGTGATACCAAGGCAAAGGGCTGCGATCATACTTGCAAGTCCTGATGCAAGCTTTACAACAAAAGTCTGCATCGAAAAAATTACACTTTCATCTCTGGTATTGTTCTTATACTCACCGTAGTCAACGGTATTTGCAAGAAAGACTGTTGTAAGTACAGTAAGCATACCAAATGCGGCAAATACAAGGAATGCAGGAACAAGCATGACATAAAGATTCATAAAACCTGCCATCATCATTATAAGTAAAACAACATAACCTGTTATTGCCATGCCGAAACTTACATAATAAATCTTTATCGAATCCATAAAACGGCGTAATGCAGGATAAATTATCATCATTGAAAGGATCTGGATACCGCCGCCAAAGGCTGTGAACAGTGTATAGGAATCCTTCCAGCCTTCTCCTCCAAAATCATATTTAAAGAAATAGATAAGAAGGTTTGATGTGATATAAAGTGACAGATTTACAAGTACGATCGCTACAACAACTATTATAGCCTGATCATTTGCAAAAAGTGCCTTGAACATCTCGCCAAGGCTTGGAGCCTCGACATTAACTGTAGACTTCTCTTTTATCACAAGACAGGTAATGGCAATGCAGACTACAAAGATAGCTGCAATCATTACTGCAAATCTTGAAAAACCTGCTGCCTCAGAATTGCCGCCAAGCATAGATACTATCTTTACTGTAAATACCGTTATCACGGCATCACCGATACCTGCACAGGTTCTTGCAAGAGTAGAAAGACCTTCTCTTTCACTTCCGCTGTGGGTAAATGCAGGGATCATTGACCAGAATGGTATATCCATCATGGTATAGGTAACTCCCCACATTATGTAGATAACCGCTGCATAGGCAATGAGATTGCTTCCTGACAGTGCCTTTGGCGCCGAATAAAGCAGGATAAGCATAACTGCATTTGTTACAGTACCTATAAGGAGCCACGGTCTGAACTTTCCCCATCTGGTCCTTGTCTTTGCAACTATCATACCCATGACAGGATCGTTAAATGCATCAAAAACTCTGGCTACAAGAAGGATGATTCCCATAGCATAAGCGTTTATGCCAAGAATATCCTGGTAATAATACAGAACATAGCCTGAAGAGATCATAAAAGCGAGGTCCTTGGCAAATGCGCCTAAACCATACGCTGCTTTTTCTCTTCCAGTAAGACTCTTATTTTCCATTGCTTCACCCCTGTAATACTTCACCAAAGCCTGCCCTTTTACACTGCAGGCATTGGTGTTTTTTATTTTTTCTACATTTAATTTTAACCTCTTTTTCAGCAAAAATAAACAAAAAACTGATTATTTCCATGTGAATATCGTGCATTTTTAATTCACTTTGACTTAACAGGATTTCCCTTTTCCGTAAAAGAAGTAAGAAGCCATGCAAAACCGTAGCCAGGAATACCGACTCCCTTTGCCGGACGAGGCTTGCCTGTAAGCATATCATAGTAGTCCTCGGGTTCATTCACCCAAGCTGTTTCGTCTTCCTTGCTGAAATTAAACAGGGCTATCATCTTCTGTCCCTTATAATATCTTCCGATTCCAAGGATATGGTCATTCCATGTGTCAATTATCCATGCATCCGCTTTTGAGTCAAAGACTTCATAAGACCTTCTTATTTCAACCAGTTTGTTTATTGCCTTGAATATCCTTCCTTCTCTGGTATTTGATTTTTTCCTCTTTTCAGCC
Source organism: uncultured Lachnospiraceae bacterium (assembly GCA_902796595.1). GTDB lineage: Bacteria > Bacillota > Clostridia > Lachnospirales > Lachnospiraceae > Catonella. Next base: position 28,324 of record CADBPM010000062.1, read on the forward strand.
TCTTCCCATGAAAAATTACCTCTGTGAAGGTATCTTGAGTCCTCAGATTTAAGTGGATCATCATGATAGGTGTAGTCGTTTAACTGCCCTATCTCGTCACCTGAATAAAGGACCGGTATTCCGCTTTGTGTAAGTAAAAATGCATGTAACATTATATCAAGGCTTATCCCTCTTTCAAGCTTCCACTTGTTTCTTTCGTATTCTGCCGCCTCTATGCCACAGAGCGAGGCGGTTGTTCCGCAAAGTCTGGCATCTCCAAGCGTTGGATCATCATTATAAAGCTCACCTCTTGCATCTGAATAATATCTTGTTCCGGTAAGATAATCATTCAAATATTTCTTATGTGCAACTTCGCTTATACCAAACTGCCCAAGAAAATCGTAATCAAGCCCCCAGCCGATATCATCATGGCACCTTAGATAGTTAAGGAAAGTATACTGTTTAGGCAAGGCAAATACCTGCCCCATCTGGTGGCGCAGAAGCCTTACATCTCCTGTTGCCACTGTGTTCCATGTACTTGCCATTGTTGTTACGTTGTAAAGCATCTGACATTCAGGCTTTTCTATAGTTCCAAAATAAGGCACTACCTTAGAAGGCTCCATTACCACTTCGCCAAGAAGCAGTGTTCCCGGACATACTATGTCGCATGCCATGTGCATGATCCTTGTAAGTGTGTGTACCTGCGGCAGATTTCTGCAGTTGGTGCCGAGCGTCTTCCATATATAAGGCACTGCATCAAGCCTTATGATATCCACACCATGATTGCAGAGATTGAGCATATTGGCGGTCATATCATTAAAGACTGTAGGATTTCTGTAGTTAAGGTCCCACTGATATGGGTAAAATGTAGTCATAACGACTTTACCGGCTTCAGGACACCACGTAAAATTTCCCGGTGCAGTCTGCGGGAATACTTCCGGTACGGTCTTTTCAAATTCATTAGGGATATCCCAGCTGTCAAAGAAGAAATATCTGTCCTGATATTCCTTTTCTCCTGCTTTTGCTCTCTTTGCCCATTCATGGTCTTCGCTTGTATGGTTCATTACAAAGTCAAGGCAGATGCTCATTCCCTTTTTGTGGCATGCATCTGCAAGGTCTGCAAGGTCTTCTATTGTGCCAAGTTTCGGGTCCACTTTTTTAAAATCAGACACAGCATAACCCCCGTCAGATCTTCCCTCAGGGCTTTCAAGCAAAGGCATAAGATGAATATAGTTCACACCACATTCCTGCAGATATGGGATATGACTTTTTACTCCTTTTAAATTTCCTGCAAAGCAGTTTGTGTACATAAGCATGCCGAGAAGGTCATTGCCCTTATACCAGTCCGGCTCTTCAAGTCTTTGCTTATCAATCTTCTTAAGGCTTCTGCTTCTCTCTTCAAAAAAATGATACAGCATATCGCAAAAATACGAAAAGGCATTCATATCATTGGCGTACAGTTCGCTGTAAAGCCATTTCATTTCGTCATAATGCTCTTTCATGCGCTCCTTGAAAATCGGAGACCACTTTTTTCCATTTTCCATAAGCTTACCTATCCCTTTCAAAACTGACGTCTGCAAAGCCAAAGACTTAACCTTTTTTCACTTTTATTACCTCTTAGTTTATAGCAAAACGCTGTCTATTTCAACATAGAATTGCACAGAAAAAGGCAAGAAAAAAACAGATTATGTTGTTCCATTATAGAGGAGTGTTATTTATAATTATAATGTTATAGTGTTTTTTATATTAAAAAATCAGTGAGGGTAATGGTAATGGCTTTAAAAGATTTTGCAAAAACTGTCTCAGAAAAGATCAAATTAAAAGAAAGGGCTATAGCCGGCAGAGTCGGTGACAAGATTCCTTACACCGCCATAAATGGCGTATTTGATGATTGGACAGATAAAAATATATGCTGGTGGACAAATGGATTTTTCGGCGGCATGATGTGGCAGCTTTACGGAGCGACTCGCGAAGAGATATTTAAGCAAAGAGCCGAAGGAATAGAAAAAAAGCTTGACCGCAACTTTCTTGACTACTATGGTATGGACCACGACAGCGGTTTCAAGTGGCTTACGACCGCCCATGCTAATAATCTTCTCACAGGCAATAAGGAGTCTTTAAACAGATTTCTTTTAGCTGCAGCAAATCTCGCCGGAAGGTACAATCCAATAGGTTTTATCCGCGCTTGGAACGATGATTCGGGCAACAATGCCGGATGGTCTATAATAGACTGCCTTATGAATCTTCCTCTTCTTTACCTTGCAAGCGAGACAAGCGGTGATCCACGTTTCAAGGTTATCGCCATGCATCAAGCTGATACAGCGATAAAGCATTTTATCCGCGAGGACGGTTCTGCCCGCCACATAGTGATATTGGACCCAAATACAGGTTATTTTGTTGATGAACCGGGCGGTCAGGGCTTCGGCAGGGGATCAGTCTGGACAAGAGGTCAGTCGTGGGCTCTCTACGGATTTACCACAAGCTACCTGCACACAAAAGAGGCACGCTACCTTGATACTGCAATCCTCTGTGCCGATTACTTCGTGGAGCACATTCCTTCAAACGGCCGCATACCTGTTGATTTCAAACAGCCTGCCACTCCGGACTATACCGATTCCTGTGCCGCTGCCATTGCATCAAGCGGGTTTCTCCTTCTAGCAAGGACATTAAGAGAATCAGGTAAAAAAAAGACGCTTGCAGAAAAATATGAAGCTGCCGCAGAAAAGATGCTCTGCTACCTTGTTGAAATGGATAGCGACTGGAATCCTGATACAGACAATATCCTTAAGTCCTGTACTGCGGCTTACCATGACAAAGACCACGAATATCCTATTATTTACGGTGACTATTACCTCATAGAGGCAATCTTCCGCATAACAGGCGAAGAAACATATTTATCATAAACTAAAGGAGTCCACTTATTTAAATGAATACATGGAAAGCAGAATTTACAGATTTTAAATTAAGCCCTTATACAGGTCTTACAAGAGAAAGCTGGCTTTCAGCTGCAAGATATATGCTCACAGGTATATTTCAACATATTGATTCAATAGAAGATCCGGTCGTAATGCCCCGTATGGAAACAGAAGTGACCTATCCTCACAGATACAGCACCGGCGAAATCCTTGAGACTGAAAAAAAGGCTGAAATCTTTGAAGGCCTCACTAGGTCCTTTTTTATCGGGTCTGTAATGATTAAAAACGAGCCAGACATCATGATAAACGGCATAAATCTTGCGGAATATTATAAAAAGCAGATCCTTAAGAGCTGCTGTAACAAGGATGCCCCTGCATACGTCGGAACATACGAAGAGCTTTATGCAAACACAAAGTCTACAGACCCTTGCAGGGCATTTCAACAGACGGTTGAAACCTGTGCTCTTGTAATAGGACTTGATATGTGTAAGGAGCACATCTGGGATACCTACACAAAAGAGGAAAAAGACGCAATTGCCGCCTTTCTTGCAAGTTACGCAAAGAACGCCACAGTTCCCCAGAACTGGAGGCTTTTTAACATGCTCGATATGGCTTTTCTTTACAAGGAAGGGTACGATATTGACGAATCGATAATGGGTGAGCATGCACAGGCTATAATAAGCTATTATGTCGGAAATGGGTGGTACCGCGACGGACAGTGCTTTGATTACTATTCGTGCTGGGCTTTCAATGTGTATGGTCCTATCTGGTGTAAGTGGTACGGCTATGAAAGAATGCCGTGGATAGCAAAGCAGTTTGAAGAAAACTCAAACGAGCTCATGAAAACATATCCCGATATGTTTGATAATGACGGATTCACAAATATGTGGGGAAGAAGCTGCATTTACAGAAATGCGGCAACAAGCGCCTTTGACGGCAATATGCTTCTTAAAAACCCGGCTGTTGATCCGGGGCTTGCAAGGCGTACCTGCTCCGGCTCTCTCCTCCAGTTCCTTGAAAGAGACGATTTCCTTTGGAACGGGATACCTACGCTTGGTTTTTACGGGCAGTTCACTCCTTTGGTGCAGGGCTACTCCTGTGCAGAGTCAACCTTCTGGCTTGGGAAAGCCTTTCTCTGCCTTGGCCTTCCGGCTGACCACCCTTTCTGGACTGCAACTGAGAGCAGGAATTCCTTTGACACTCTTACAGGTTTAAATGTAAAGGAAACGGTTCTTGATGGTCCGGGACTTTGCACAACAAACCACAAGGCAAACGGAGAAACCATTCTTAGAAGCGCCAAGCTCCTTAAAACTTATAATGACCTTCACGGAATGTGGAACTACAACAAGCTTGCCTACAGCACCAAATTCCCGTGGGAATCAACGCCTGACCCTGTAGAGGGAGGGCTTGTCATAGAGTCACAGATGTATGTCATAAATGATGATGGAAACGGCGCCAGACTTTACCCTAATGCCATGTTTTGGAGCGGCAGCAGGGATGAAGTCCTCTACAGAAGAGCTTTCTTTGATTATAAGATTGAAAATGAGCGTACATGGGTTCAGGGTATGGATCTTGCCGATTTCCCTGTTCCTTACGGCATTTTCCGCGCAGATAAGCTCATGCTTTATAAACGCCCTGTAACCCTTACTTTAGGGTCATTCGGTTTTCCTGACAATGGCACTACTATAGAGCGCCTTGAAAATTCGGAAGCTTTGGTAAAATGCACCGATCCGCTTTATAAGGCTGAAAGACCTTGCCATATCAAGGCAAAAGCAATTGTATTAAAGGGAACAGACCACATGGGTAACCCTAGAAGCCTTGCCATGACCATTTATTATGGATTTGATGAAATAGACCTTATCCACAGTGAGGGGACCAACCCTGATTCAGAAAATTCCATTGTTATATACGGAAGTGTAAATGCAGGTGACAGGCTTTACAATGCAAGAGCCCCTCATTTACTTGTCTCACAGACCATCACGAGAAATGATGATGAAGATTTTACTGAGGAAGACATTTTCCCTGTAAGGTCTATCACCTTCACAGACAGGTTTCTAAGCGGTTCCTTCGGACCTGTGACCATATCCTTAAAAAATGGAGCAAAACGCCATATTTCCTTTGAAGGGATCGAAGGAAACATTTCTTTGTAAAAAATATCTGAAAGCCATGTTCAAACGCTCTCGCGTTGGTAGACAGAGTGCAGCATCAGTTCAAGCCTGATGCTGCACTAAAAAGAAGCATCCCGCTAAAAGGAATGCTTCTTTTTTTCTTATCTCCTTATTTTACCATATACGCTTATTTTCATCTTACACACCCTTCTATGATGAATGTCGTTATAGAATTGCCCTTAAGACTCGCATAAAGGCAATTTTCTTTTTCATCAAAGCCCTCAACACTGTCTTCAGTAACATCTGCCCACTTTTCACCGTCAAGAAGCGCTCCAGAGGTTCTTACAGCTTTCGCTTTTCTTCCGATTTCAGTAAAGCCCGACAGATCAAAAGCCACATTTCTATCTTCTTTTTTAGTGTTTCTTGCAACGATTACTGTCTGTCTCTTTACAGGATCATGATAAACAAGAGTTCCTTCATCTGACCCCATAAGAGTCATGCCCGGTCTAATATACCTTGTATACTGACCAAAACCATAATACTTCATTGTAAGAGCTATCTCTCCGTGGTCATGGTCACCAATGGTAAGTCCCCAAAGGCTTCCTCCCTTATTAAGGCCGAGAAGCTCTCTCATTTCAGAGACATTTCTCTGTTCAAAAGGAACAAAGCTCTTCTTATCCACATGAACATCAACTATGTCCCAAAGTATCCACGCTGAAGACCTGAAACCTTTAAGGTCCTTTTCTATGTAATTTCCAAGCCAGAGCGGAGCTCCCATTTCACCGGCATCCTCGCCATCCACACCGGCACCATCGACTTCACTCATCCAGAGATTTTTACCAACCTTTTCAGCAAGTCTTCTTACATCTTCTCTCTTGCTTCCCTCATAAGAGTGGACATCAATCCTGTCGAGAGCTTCCTTTGCCTCGTCGCTTAATTTTTCATAGCCCTCGCAGACAACATCAATGTTATTTTCATCTGCTCCGCAAAGTATAATATCTACATTTCTTTCTTTTAAAGCCTTCTTAAATTCAACCAAGATACGTGACTGCGACTCTCCAAGGTCAAAATGACACCCCTCCTGCTTATCTGAAAAAGCATGCCAGTAGTCTGTAAACGGTTCATTCATAGGGTCTGCAGACTGGAATTTCACTACTCCAGCCTTACCCCAGTGCTCGATAACGTCTGCCATATATGTCGCAAATGCCTTATAGGAATCTTTACGGAGGTTATCCTCATTAGGGTCAACATTTCCCGAAGAGCATCCACTGACTGTCATAAAATATGGTGGCGAATTTGAAAAAGCTTCTGCGATAAATTCATCTCCCGCTGCCTTTGCCGCCGCAAGAAGCACATTCATCTGCCTTTTATCCGCATCCCAGTCATAGTCCCAAGCATAGCCGCACTCAAAATCAGCTCTTGTAAAATTTTTGTCGTACCACTCCTTATCATGCTTATCAAGGCGGATCTTTGTGACATTGCAGGCATATCCCGGAACCACCGAATCAGACCTTGTGATATGAGTCTTGTGAAGAAACTCATCATCAGGATCCTTTACCTTTGGCACTTCATCCGCAACATGATCACCGCCGCCGACATTATACCTTCCTATATTTAATCTAAGGCCCTCTTTTCCGTAGAACTTTTCTGTGGCATCCCTTGTCATCTTATCACTGTAACCAACACGGTTTGCCCACCAGCATAAGGATGTTCCCCAGCCTTCAAATTCACCCATGCCGTCACCGTTTTTATCATTGATGGCTGAAACATCCGCTGTATTTATATGTATTTTTGTTCTTTCCATATCGCCACTCCTCACAGGATCCTCTCAAAGTTGCTTGACCTTCTTACCACAAGCCCCGCAGGCTCCACAAGCCTTTCATGCGAAACTTCTTTTCCTTTTCCTGCATCTATTGCTGTCTTTACCATTATTTTTCCAATAGTTTCATAATCATAGGCAACACTCGAAAGCGAAGGCTCTATGATCTCACAAAGCTCCACGTTATCATAGGATACAACGGATATATCCTCCGGAATCCTCAGTCCTTCTGCATTTATCCTTTTTATAGCTCCTGCTGCCGTAGTATCATTTATGCATATTATCGCTTCAGGGACAGGGACTCCTGCAAGACGAAATCTTTTAAACATTTCATCCATTGTCTTTTCGCCTTCATTAAAGCCGTAACCGCCCCAGTTTTCCGTATAAAGATTTCCTCTTTCAAAGTCATACTTTTCAGTAAGTTCAAGAAATCTCTGATATTTGATATAGGTTGAAAGAACATCAGGTCTGCCGCCCACAAGAGCGATCCTCCTGTTTCCCTTTTCATAAAGGTGGGCTGCTATCATTTCAAGTGCTCTTGCATGGTCTATGCTCACCCTGTAACAGTCTGTGCCATCCATTTTTCCACTGACGACAAAAGGAATATTGCCCGCCACTTCGTTTACTGCTCTTGCATATTCCGCAGAAGATTTTCTCGCATCGACAGCTCCTCCAAGCTGGATTATGGCATCCGCCCTCCACTCAGCAAGCTTTTCCATCTGGGTCTTCTCTATGTCCATCGACGCAAATGAATTGAAGAGCATTACAGAATACCCTTCTCTGCTCGCTGCATTTTCACAGGCAACATACATATCAGCGTAAAATGAATTTCTGATATCTGCGACGATTATACCGATTATCCTGTTTTTTGTATCAGAAAGGCCTCTGGCAACCGCACTCGGTTTGAAGTTGTATTTATCAATGAGTGCCATTATCCTTCTCTTTTTTTCATTCTTGACATTGGCACTGCCTGTCAGAACTCTTGATACAGTAGCAGGTGATACCTCCGCCTCCTTTGCTATATCGTATATTGTAATAGTTTTTTCAGTCTGCATAATAATACCTTTACGGGAGTTTCCCCCTGCATCAACCGACTACACCAATCTTTCCTATATCCGGAGTATCGGTAAAGCTCAATTCCTTTTCCGACTTACCTTCTGTTTCAAATACGATCACATCATTTGAACCCTTCTTTAAAAGCGGTGCAGGGATATAAAGTGTCATCTGAGGTCCTATATCCCAGAACCTTCCGAGATTGAACCCGTTTATAAAGACGCATCCCTTGCCCCAGCCATGCATATCCACAAAAGTATCACATGGTTCATCAACATTCAGGTTGAAATGATGGAAACCCGGCCCCTTGACCTTTCCTTCATCGTATCCGACAAACTTAAGTTTGTCTGTATTTTCAAGTGGAAGACTTATTATATCATAGTCAAAATGGATCCTTGTATTTAAAATGACATGCCCGTCAATTCCCTTTCTCTGCTTGTTCATAAATGGGCCAAAATTAACCCTTCCCATATTTTCAACAAGTATATCAAGGTCCTTTCCAAGCGCCGGTACAATCTTTTCAAGCTTGTGAGCGCTAAGAAGTTCTGTATCGTAGAGAGTTATCACATTCTCATGGTCGACAAAGACATTTGCCCTGTCGGCACAGTCCATAAGTCTTATCTCTTTAAGTTCCTCTATCTCATTAAGCTTAGAATGATAAAGGATATATCCATAGCCTTGGTCAACCTTTTCCATGGATACAGGATACTTGCTGTGGGTAACTTTTCCTATCTCAGGAAGTGCCTCCCACAGTGAAATAAAGCCGTCCTGCTTCATACTGCCGTAGGCTTTTCTCTTTATGTTGTGAGGGTTTGTGACTTCAGGAAGACCGAATCTCTTTTTGATCTCTTCCTTAAAAAGCTCATACTTTTTAGTTATCCGACCATCCTCTGAAAGAATAGCGTCATAGTCATAACTTGTAACATCAGGGCTTAATTTGTCGTAATAGTTGGCACCGCTCATGAAACCAAAATTGGTGCCGCCTATGAACATATATATATTTACATTGCCATGCTCTATCATATAGCCGAAATCTTTTGCGTTTTCTTCAGCCTTTGTTGTATGATGAACCTCATCTCCCCAGCCGTCAAACCAGCCAGGCCAGAATTCCATACATGTAAGAGGTCCGTCAACATACTTCTTCATGAAGGCAAAGCGTTCCTCACCTTTTGAGCCGAAATTGCCTGTCTCAAGAACGCCATCTACCATGCCTGCCTTAAAGGACTCGTCATAAGGTCCGTCTGAGGTAAAGAGAGGCACTGTAATGCCGTAGCCTCTTATAGTATCGTGAAGCCATTTCATATATTCATGGTCATCGCCATAATAACCATACTCATTTTCTATCTGCATCATTATGACAGGGCCGCCCTCATTTATCATGAGAGGCTTTAAATAAGGCATAAGAGTATCGTAATATTCTCTTACTTCCTTAAGCCAAGGCTCATACATACAGCGGAAACGCATGCCGTCTTCCTTTAAAAGCCACGCAGGAAAGCCGCCGAATTCCCACTCTCCGCATATATAGGGTGATGGGCGAAGGATTACATGAAGTCCTACTTCTTCGGCAGTCTTTACAAAAGCCTTTATATCCCTCATGCCTGAAAAGTCAAATACACCTTTTTCCTTCTCATGCACATTCCATGGAATGATAGTCTCCACTGTATTAGCACCCATTGCACGAAGCTTTAAAAGACGGTCGTGCCAATACTCCGGCACAACTCTGAAATAGTGGATCGCGCCAGATATAAGCTTGAATTCTTCTCCGTTAAGATAATACTTATCTTTTATTTCAAAAGTCCCCATAAGTCCTCCATATCTATTATTTACTCTTCGCAGTGCACTCCAATAGTGAGACCGGTTTCTTACTTGGCGGGATTTCTCTTCATTCAGGTTGAAATAGGAGACATATTTTTTAATATTTTTAAGTATTTAAGCCATGCATTAAGCATTTTATTAGCGATAATTTATTTTACTTTAACGTTTTTAGTCACTTTCAACATAAATGTAATTTTGAAACCCGTTTCATACTGTTATATTAACCAATACAGGCGAATCTGTCAACTAAAACTTTATTGTATTATCTAATGACGTTCGATAATACAATAAAGTGATAAATACAGTGTCTTAAGGCTTGATAGGGCAGATTTTTACCAGTATAATTAAGAAAACAATAAAACAAGAGCAAAGGATCTGTTTATGAGTATTTTAAATGTAGAACACTTATCACATGGTTTTGGCGATCGTGCTATCTTTGAGGATGTTTCATTCAGACTTTTAAAAGGTGAACATATAGGTCTTATCGGTGCCAACGGCGAAGGCAAATCAACCTTCATGAATATAATTACCGGTTCTCTTGCACCCGATGAAGGAAAAATAGAATGGGCAAAGAACGTAAGAGCAGGCTATCTTGATCAGCATGCCGTTCTTAAGGAAGGCATGACAATAAGAAGTGTGCTTAAAAGCGCCTTCGACTCCCTGTTTCAGACCGAAGCTCATATAAATGAACTTTATGAAATGATGGCAGATGCCGATGCGGACAAGATAAATGAATATATGGAAGAAGCCGGCACTCTTCAGGACTACCTTACCAATCACGATTTTTACATGATAGATGCCAAGGTCGAAGAGGTTGCAAGAGCTCTGGGGCTTACTGACCTCGGACTTGATCACGATGTCACAGAACTTTCAGGTGGACAGCGTACCAAGGTTCTTTTAGCAAAGCTTCTTCTTGAAAAGCCCGACATTCTGCTCCTCGATGAGCCGACAAACTATCTCGATGCGGAGCATATCGCGTGGTTGCAACGATACCTGTTTGACTATGAAAATGCCTTTATACTTATTTCACACGATATTCCTTTCCTCAACAGTGTAGTAAATATAATCTACCATGTTGAAGGCTACAAGCTTGAAAGATATGTGGGCGATTACGAGCATTTCGAAGAGGTTTATGCTATAAAGAAGGCTCAGCTTGAAGCCGCCTACAATAAACAGCAGGCAGAGATCGCAGAATTAAAGGACTTCGTTGCCAGAAACAAGGCTCGCGTTTCAACAAGAAATATGGCTATGTCAAGACAGAAAAAATTAGATAAGATGAACCTTATCGAAAAAACTGTCGAAAAACCGAAGCCTGAGTTCAACTTTATGACAGCAAGAACTCCGGGAAAATATATTTTCCACACTAAAGATCTTGTGATAGGGTACGACTCTCCTCTTTCAAGTCCTCTTAATCTTGAAATGGAAAGAGGCAGCAAGATAGTGCTTACCGGCGCGAACGGTATCGGTAAATCTACTCTCCTAAAGAGCATACTTGGACTTATCCCTGCGCTTTCAGGAAGTGTACAGCTTGGCGACTATCTTGAAATAGGGTATTTTGAGCAGGAAACGCCAAAGGACATTGATACCACCTGCCTTGAAGAAATATGGAATGAATTTCCAGGCTTCAGTCAGTA
>CADBPM010000063.1 GCA_902796595.1 uncultured Lachnospiraceae bacterium
TGAAGCTGCACTTGAAGCTGCAACGCTTGATGTCTGGTTTGATGAAGCAGGTGTACCTGATGACTTTGTCTGTGAAGTGCTCTCGCTTGAGCCGCCACAACCTGCAAGCATCATAGCTGCTAAACTACCGCAAAGAACTACTGATAAAACTTTTTTTCTCATTTGTTCCACTCTCCCTTTCTGGAAAATGATTTCGTTTTAATTTAAAAGCTTGCAAACGAAGATCCTAAACAGTTTGATTTACGATATTCATTCGAAAACTTTCGAAGCCTGTAATTAATTTAACACTGTTCTACATTTTTGTCAATAGAATTTGTTTTATTTTTTATTTTTAAAGGCAGTTTGCACAAAAGTTTGACTATACTTTCAACAAACAATGAACAAACCGTGAACACGAATTTCGATTTTTTTCGATAAAGGCTTGTATTTTTTTAAAAAAATGTATATGATTATACATAATGATGTCTGTGCGGGAAGTATTTGTCACCGACTAAATGATACGCAGCATGCACAGAGCGGTATTATAGTAAGTGCAAGTCAATTGCGTTTACCTTATGATCTGTTATTGTACTTTGAAGGGAATGTGATTTATATGGCTACGATAAAAGATATAGCAAAAAAACTCGGTATTTCGCCAAGTACTGTGTCAAAAGGCCTTAATGGTGCCAGTGATATAAGTGAATCTCTCAGAGCCAAGGTCCTTGAGACAGCCGTAGCTTTAGGCTATCGCAAGCCCGGTATGCGCAGCAAATCAGACAGAAGGATTGCAATTTTTGTCGAAAATATGGAATATAAGGAACCCTCTCAATTCGGTTACGATATTTTGTTGGGTTTCAGACAGATAGCCTTCAAAGAAAACTATAGCGTCGATATAATAGAGCCGGATAAAGATTTTCAGCTTAAGCATAAATACGATACTTTTCTTATGGAACACGGGTATCTTGGAGGTTTTTTAGCTGGTTTTGCGCTTGATGATCCATGGATGAAGGAAATGTCCAATGTTACAATGCCGGCTGTACTTCTCGATAATTACGTGACAGCCAACCCTCACGTAGGATATATAGGAACAGATAGTTATGAAGGCATCGATATGGCAATTGTCCATCTGATCCATTTAGGACATGAAAAAATAGCCTTTTTAAACGGATCTAAAGACTCAATGATCTCCGATCAGCGTATGAGTGCTTATTTAGAAAGTATGAACAGTCATAATCTGCACATAGATCCTAATATGGCAATATACTCTTATTTTGTAGCAGAAGCAGCAAAATACCACGTCGAACACCTGATAAAGCTTGGCGCCACCGCTATAATATGCGGCAACGACCTTATAGCAAAAGGCGTTATTGCCACTGTAAAGGAATATGGTTTTTCTGTACCGGAAGATATCAGTGTGATAGGTTTTGACGATATACCTCTTGCCTCAAAGCTCGACCCGCCTCTTACAACGATACGTCAGAACCGCAGTGAACTTGGCAAGAGTGCCTATTTCACATTAAAAGCGATAATAAACAATATACCTATGAGTAAGAGCATGCTCCGACCGTCACTTGTCATACGTGAATCAACAGCCGAGGCAAAGCCGCGCATGGTAAGAGCTCACGAAAACGACAAGGACTCCGTACTCAGCATAAACCCTTCCTTATATGCAAATGTAGTAAAAAATAAACTGATAAAAGACAGTACATTATAGAAACTCCGAAAACCTCCCTATAGACAAAAAAACTGCAGTCAAAAACATGACTGCAGTTTTTTTGTTATGCTTCTCTTCTTTCTGCCTCTTTGCTCTTTGCAAAAAGTGTGGAATAGTCCGGTACATACACAATAAGATATGCAATAAGTGATAAAAGCACTCCGCATACAACATCAAATGCTGAATGCTGCTTTAAAAACATAGTTGATAAACATATAAGTATTGCCAGTACAAGGCTGAATGACTTAATCCTTACAGGATGCTTGAACCTTTCAACCTTTGATACAGCGATAAAAGCAATGATAGAATTGTAAACATGTATACTCGGACATACATTGGTTGGCGAATCTACCGAATATATATATGAAACAAGTCTTGTGAGGATGTTGTCTCTCGGCATGACCAACGGACGTAAATCCTGTACACTAGGCCATACTGTATAAATGATAAGGCATACAGTCATTCCACCAAACATCGCAACGAATGCTTTTATAAACTGCTCTCTTGACGTAAGGCATGTATAAATAAGAATCCACGCAATAAACGCAAACCATGCAACATAAGGTATGACAAAAAGTTCATTAAATGGTATCTTGTCATCAAGAGAAACATGCACAGTATAGACCGGCACCCCTGTTCTCTTTTCAAGTTTCATAAACCAGATCATGTACACTATGCCATAAAGGAAGAGAAGTGCATGCTTATAATGTTCAAATAACCATTTTAGCCGCTGTCCCTTAGGCAGTCCCTTAACAGTCCTTATTATCTCTCTCATTTCAACACTTCCGTTCCCCGACCGGGTCGGGCATTATTCGAATCAGTGAATTTACAGGGTGATTATATCACACAATATTAATATCGGCAAGCAAAAAAACCCGGCAAAAAAATAAAAGTCTTTATATTCATTTAAAAATGTGATAAAATATAAGAATTGTTGCCTTTTAGGTACTGTTAAAAAATCCGGCAACGCATTTTAACCATATCGGTAAAATGTACTAAATTCGAAAGGATCTGTTATGAGAAAGAAATTACTTATCAGTATGCTTATAGCATGCACAGTTATGGCAAATCTTACAGCCTGTGAAAAAAAAGAAGCTGCTTCAAGCGCGTCTCCTTTAAGCCAGTCTGCAAGCATAGAAAGTAGCAGCGCTTCATCTTCAGCTATATCAGAAGACTATAAGGCAGAAGACTACGTTACAAAGCTTGGTGAATACAAGGGACTTGAATATACAAAAATAAGCACCGATATTACTGATGATCAGATTGACGCAGTTATTTCCCAGTTTTTAAGCCAGCATCCTGAAAAACTTTCAAGCGGCACTGTAAAAGACGGTGATACCGTAAATATCGACTACTCAGGAAAAAAGGACGGAGTTGCCTTTGAAGGCGGTACGGCTTCAGGTCAGGCTCTTAAAATTGGTTCCAAAACTTTTATAGACGGTTTTGAAACAGGTCTTATCGGTCACAAGGTTGGTGAAACTCTCGACCTTAACCTTAAATTCCCTGACGAGTACAGGCAGGAAGGTCAGCCAGGTTCAGAGCTTAACGGAGCCAAAGTAGTATTTACAGTAACTATCAATTACATAGAAGGCGATGCTCCAAAGAAGCTGACAGATGAACTTGTTTCAGAAAATACAGAATATAAGACTGTAGATGAGTATAAAAAAGCAGTTAAAGAGACTCTTAAAGAGAATGCCGAAAAGAATGCGAGAAATACAGCTGAAAGCGAACTGCTTACGCAGGTAGTCACAAACAGTGCGATCAAGGCGCTCCCTGCAAGTGTACATGACAGATTTTACAATCAGTTCCTCACATATTACAAAACAATGGCAGCTCAGTATGGAATGCAGTTCTCATCTTTCCTTGCACAGCTGCAGACTACAGAAGATAAAATGAATGAAGCAGCGGAAGCATACGCAACAAATATGGGCGGTCAGCTTCTGTGCATGAAGGTAATTGCAAATAAAGAAAACCTCAATGTAACCGATGATGAATACAAAGACGGTCTTTCAACCTACTTCAAGAGTCAGGGACAGGGCTATCCTGATGAGGCAACTTTTGAACAGTCAGTCGGTAAGCAAAGCATAATGGAAGTTCTTCTTGCTGATAAGGTTGTTAAGTTCTTAATGGATAACGGCAAGGCGGTTGAAAAGAAAGAAAGTTCAACTACTTCCGGCTCTGCAGCAAGTTCAAGCAAATAATCATAACCTTAAAAGGCATACATCAATAAGATGTATGCCTTTTATTTATCTTTAATTCTTTATTGTTCAGGTACTCCATTTTGCTGCAGTGTAGTGCTTACTGCTGCCCCGCTTGTCACAGCCGAACCGCTTGCATTCGGGTCGGTCGGTGCTGCAAATATAAACTCATAAAGTTTTGGCTTTACTAAATCCCAGTTTGCTATAGTCATTGCCGCACCATTTATCTTCTGGAAGGACATTGCTTCGTCATCCGGAACTCGCTGCTGTCTGAGCTCTGTGCCTGCAAGCATAAGTTCAAGCCCCTCGGAAAGATAAATTTGCATATTTTTTTCTTTTATATCTGTTGTAAGATACGGAAGAACTGCATTTGCCGCACTCAGTGCTTTGGTAGGATCTTTTTTAGCTTTTTCAAAAATCTGTTCCATTACTGCCCTGTGACGTTTTGTACGTCCCTGATCATCCGGAACACCGCCAAGAGTTGCCACATGTCTTACACGACAATAACCTAATGCCTGATTTCCGTTCATGTGGTTCATGCCTTCGCGCATAGTACGATTTGACTTGATTGAAATATAGTTAGTGCGGTTAAGATACTGTGCCTCTACTGCTGTAAGCTCTATATCAACGCCGCCAACTGCATCGATAGCCTTTTCAAAGGCATCAAAATCCACGAAAACACTTCCATCAAGACGCAGGTTATAGTTCTCGGCTATCGTTTCATATAAAAGCTTCGTGCCGCCGTCTCTGAATGCCGCGTTAAGTTTATTCATTCCAAATCCAGGGATATCCACATAGGTATCTCTCATAAGAGAACTTATCCCCAAAGTTTTGGCATTGGTGTTGAGCGTTGCGATCATCATTGAATCGGTATGACCGGATTCTGTAGTTCCGCCTATCGATTCAACACCGAGAAGGATGATATTGTACACGCCATCTTCATGAAGAGCATTTTTAAATGTATCACTCATCTGGCTCATATCAATATTATCAACCGGCACATCCGGTATCACTACAGAGCTTTCTGTGGCAGGTTCATCTTTTGCAACTACAGAAGAACCTGTAACAACAGTATCGACAACTTCTGGTTTCTGCATCTTGGAATACATATACTTTGTGGCAAAGCCTATAAGAATACGCCTGCCCGGAGGTGTTACTGTAAAGAACACACCTGCCGCAACAAGTACACACAAAACTCCTGCAAGGATCTTGAGTCCAAGATAGCTCTTCTTAGGCTTATTTTCCTCGTCTATATCTGAATTTTCATAAAGATCAGTCTGTTCTTTATCTTCATCAGTATTTTCTTCCGTAAGTTCGTTTGTCACCTGATCAGCAAGAGAATCCTCTATATCTTTCAGAAAATCATTTTCTTCGTTCATAAAAACCTCATAACTTGTTATCCTGCATTCGATGCAGAATTATCTTCCGTATCTTCTGTGTTCTTTTTCAAATGCGGTGCAAATACAAAGTTTGCAAGATCCTGCTTAAGAGTATCCCAATCTGTTACCCTAAGAACAGCTGCTCCGTTTATCCTGGCATACTGATACTGGGTACCATCAGGGTCTCCTTCCGGAAGCCTTAACTGATCCACATTTGCTCCTCCCATCGCAAGATCGATAACCTCGGCAAGATATTCCACAGCATTTGCCTCCTTAACATCCGTCTGGATAAGAGGAAGAACAACATTCATTGCATTCACTGCCTTTATCGGGTCTTTTTTAAGTCTGGCATATAATGCTCTAAGCACTCTTCTATGGCGAAGTGTCCTGCCCTGATCGTCGCTTACTCCACCGAGCGTTGCTATCTTGCGGACTCTGCTGTAACCAAGTGCCTGATTACCATTCATGTGATTCCAGCCCGCCTTCATGGTTCTGTATTTTTTCTTTGAAATATAATTTGTAGTATTCAGATATTCAGCTTCTTCGGCAGTGAGCTTTATATTTACTCCGCCCATTGCATCTATTGCTTTTTCGAAAGCATCGAATCCTACAAACGCACAGCCGTCAAGTCTTAGATCATAATTGGCTGCAATAGTCTCATAAAGAAGTTTGATACCGCCCTGTCTGTAGACTCCATTTATTCTTCCATCATAATATTCTTCACCTGGCACCGAAACATAAGTATCCCTCATAAGAGAGGTAAGTCCCAACTCCTTGGTGTGGGAATTAATAGTAAGTATCACGATTGAATCTGTGTGACCTGCTGCCTCCGAAGATCCGATTGCCTCCACGCCCAGAAGAAGGATATTAAATACTCCGTCTTCATGTCTTGCATTTACAAATGTATCGCTCATCTGGCTGAGGTCTATATTTGAAGTGACCTTGCTAAGATCCGTTGTCGGAAGCTTCGGCTTCTCTTCCTTATTTTCAGCTGTACCGGTTTGATTCACCTTAGTATACGCATAATTCATATAGGCTCTGATAAGAAGTCTGCGCCCCTGCGGTGTGAAAACAAGCAGTGCTGCTGCAAGAGTTATAGTACATAATATACCAAGGAATACCTTAAATCCAGTGTGCTTTTTGGTCTTTTGTGCCTTGTTCTTCTTTTTGTTTCCTGACATTTTCCTGTTGTTTGTGCTTTCGGGATAATCATGTGATGAGTACAATTCTTCATTCACCTCATCAGCCAAAGATCCCTGCACTTCCTTTAAAAAATCATCCGTATCTTTCATTTTCTTTGTTCAGACAGACAACTGTCCCCATTTATAACATATTTCTCTCATTATTACAAGTCGACGCCCGACTTACCCGGTTAGTTTAGCACAAGACAGATGATTTTTACAGTGTTATTCGCTTGTTTTTACTGAAACTTTACTTTTTGTCCGATTATTCTCTTAATTTCCAAAAACTTCTTTTGCGATATCCGCGGCACTTTTGGCATCTTTTGAAAAATAATCTGCGCCAATTTTATCAGCATACTCCTGCGTCATTACTGCACCGCCGACCATTATCCTGCATGTAAGTCCTTCTGCTTTCAGTGCCTTTATCGTCTCATCTATATTTACAACCGTTGTAGTCATAAGCGCGGACAGACCTACAAGTCCGGCATTGTGCTCCTTTACAGCCTGCACGACCTTTTCAGGCGGAACGTCCTTACCAAGATCCACCACATCATAGCCATAGTTTTCAAGAATTACCTTTACTATATTTTTACCTATGTCGTGAATGTCACCCTTCACAGTGCAGATAACGATAGTACCCTTCTTCTCACTTTCCTGTTCACTGTGCTCTGCAAGGTATCTTTTTATTTCATCAAACGCATTTTGGGCACTGGACGCGGACTGGAGAAGCTGTGGCAGGAAGATGATATTTTTTTCATAATCTTCTCCGACAAGGTCAAGTGCGTGGATCAGCACATCATTTACAATTGCCATCGGCTCCATTTCGGAAAGCAGAGCCCTTGTGTCCTCTGCAACTCCATCCTTTATGCCATGACGCACCTTATCTATGATCTTTTCTGCAGGCGACTTTTCGCCTGTCTCATCATTTTTACCTGTATTGCCCTTTACATCGGATGAAAGTGTCTTTGTTGAAATGGACTTGCCGGCATAAGCTGCAACATACTCATTACACTCTTTATCTACATTATAAAGTACATTGTAGGCTCTTACTGCTGCCATCATCGCATCGTTATTCGGGTTCATTATAGGAAGGTCAAGCCCCGCCGTAAGCGCCATGGTAAGGAAACTTGTATTAATGTACTCTCTTATCGGAAGTCCGAAGGAAATATTTGACACTCCAAGAAGTGTATGCACTTTTAATTTAGTCTTTACCATGCTCACTGCCTTGAGTGTTTCAACGACTTCCGCCTGTTTTACAGATGCCGACATGCAAAGGCAGTCAATATAAATATCTTTTCTCTTGATTCCCTCTGCCATAGCCCTCTTTACAATTTTTTCCGCTATCGCAAAACGGTCTTCTGCCTTGTCCGGAATCCCCGCCTCATCTATCGTAAGTCCTATGACTGCTGCTCCATATTTTTTAACCACAGGCAGGATGGCATTCATGACCTCGTCCTTGCCGTTTACCGAATTCACAAGCGCCTTTCCGTTGTAAATACGCAGTGCCGCTTCAATCACATCCGGCTCGGTAGAGTCAATCTGCAAAGGCACATCCACAACTCCCTGAAGTTCCTTTACTACATCGATCATCATTGCCTTTTCATCTATTTCGGGCAGACCGACATTCACATCAAGAATATCTGCTCCAGCATCAAGTTGCTCTATGGCTCTTGCAACGATGTAGCCTATATCATGTTTTTTAAGTGCCTCTTTGAAAAGTTTCTTTCCGGTAGGATTGATTCTTTCGCCAACAACGCGAGGTCTGTCTATCACAACTGTTTTCGAAGCACTCGCAAGAATAGAGGCTTCATTTAAACTGTCCGCAGGTTGAAATGCGCTGCCAGACATTTCAACCTGTCTGCTGTCTATAAGGTGCCGCAGATTACTTATAAAAGAAGGATCTGTGCCGCAGCATCCGCCGATTATAGATGCTCCTGCATCAAGAATATCCTTCATATAGGAAGTAAAATCCTCTGCTCCGATGTCGTATCCGCCGGTCGCTATGTCCGGAAGACCGGCGTTTGGTTTTACTATAACAGGAAGGTCTGTGTAGCGCATAAGCTCGCGCACCCCGTCAAGCATTTTATCCGGCCCTATGGAGCAGTTTATTCCAATTGCATCAACCCCAAGTGCTGTAAGGGTAACTGCCATCGAAGGAATGGAAACTCCTGTAAAAGTACGTCCACTTTCATCAAAGGTCTGAGTGCACCACACAGGAAGGTCTGTATTTTCTTTTGCCGCAAGCACTGCTGCCTTCATTTCAAGGAGATCTGTGGAGGTTTCAAATACGACCAGATCTGCGCCTGCCTTTTCACCTGCCACGACCATTTCTCTGTACATGGCGTAGGCTTCTTCAAACTTAAGGTCGCCGTTTGGTTCAAGAAGTTTGCCTATAGGACCTACGTCGAGCGCAACCCTTGCATTGGTTCCTGAAACCGCATTCTTTGCAAGCTTTATTCCTTCTTTTATAAGTTCTTCGGGACTATACTTGCTTGTCGCGGTCTTATAACGGTTTGCGGTAAATGTATTGGCATAGATAACATCGGCACCTGCCTTTACATACTGCCTGTGGATATCCTCTATCAATTCCGGATGTGTAAAATTAAGTTCCTCTGGCACTCTCGGAACTTCCACGCCCGATTTTTGTATCATAGTGCCCATTGCACCATCAAGTAAAATTATATTTTTCATATTATATTATCTCATCTCTTTCTATTTTAATTCAATGGCACCTTGCGCCATGTACCTTTATATTGCAACTTTCCTTAAACCGGCAGACCTCACAGGATGCCCCTCTTTTTCCCTTCTCCTGCTTCATAATGCCTATTATCGCTGTTTCCGATTTGTATGGTGAAAGAAGGAGGTCTGTGTTCACTCCGACTCCTATAGTGACTGAGGCTGCAAGTTCATCAGTTATGTCCTTTTGCAGGTCAAGCGGCAAATCGCCATAGCCCGGACCAAATCGCCACGTTATATTAAGCCCGTCTTTTTTTGCAAGCTCTGCCGCTTCATCCTCTGCCGCCTGAGTCACCGCTTCCACCGCTACAGAGCCGCATGAATCCAGTATGACTCCCTTAGCTGGTGAGACTATCATATTTTTTCTTATGTTTTTCTCTATCTCAAGTCCCGCTGTTGTAGTCATGATAAAAGCTTCTTCACAAAAGGCAAGGTGTTTTGCAATACTATGCCCTGTAAGCCTGATATTGGTACCGGAAAGCAATATGCCTTCCACACTTCCATTCTCCGGTTTGACAAGACCATACCTTTTTATGACCATTCGTGGCGTCATAAGGCGAAGTGTCTCATCAATACATTCATCTATAAGACTCTCCATTGAAGGAGTAAGGGGTGAACCGCGGTGTCCTAAATAAAGCAGAACTTCAGCACGGTTCAGTGTAGTTATCTCTTTCATTATATATTTTTTAGCAGGCATGGTGCCAACCGGAGTCGTGCCTGCCGCGACTCCGATGAAAATTTATTTTTACGATATATAGTCAAGTAACGGTTTTATTGCTTCTGCGATCTTCTTAGATATTTCAACATTGTTCATGGAATAAAGATGTATGCCGCGAACATTATTGGCAAGCAGGTCATCTATCTGGCTGATCGCATATTCTATTCCCGCCTGCTCCATTGCCTTGTCACTTTCTCCAAACCGGTCAACAAGCTTTTGAAGCTTTGCAGGTATGGTCGCGCCACACAGCGTTACCATTTTTTCTATCTGATTTTTTCTTGTAAGAGGCATTATTCCAGCCTCCACAGGAACATTTACACCTGCACTCTCCGCCTTGTCCATAAAATCGTAAAATTTTTCATTATCAAAAAACAGCTGTGTGATAAGGTGGCTCACTCCGGCATCTATCTTATAACGGAGACTCCTTATATCCGCCTCAAGGGTATCCGCCTCATTATGTTTTTCAGGATAACATGCTCCTATTATATGGAAATCTGGTTCTTCTTCATGTACAAAGGCAACAAGATCCGAAGCATGCTTGAAATCTTTTCCGCAGGCTCCTTCCGGCTCTTTGTCTCCTCTCAGAGCAAGCACATTTGTAATATTATTTGCCTTAAGGTCATCAAGTCTTTTCCTTATTTCTTCCTTTGTCGCACCTATACAGGTGAGGTGGCTTACCGATTCTATACCATACTCTCTTTTTATAAGTGAGGCTATTTCAACGGTTTTGCTGCGCTGGGTGGTGCTTCCGCCCGCACCATAGGTAACAGAAATAAAATCTGGTGTGAGCGAACGAAGTCCATAAATAGATTTATAAACCGTCTCAATAGAGTCAGTCTTCTTTGGCGGAAATACTTCCATTGAAAAAAGCACTTTTTTATTTTCAAGTAAATGTTCAATATTCATCTTTTGTACCTTACCGCAGGCATGGTGTCTATCGGTGTCGTGCCTGCTGCGGCACCGATGAAAGTTTGAAGCCTTACTTCAGACTTTTCCCCCTATTTCGGCTGTTTTGCTTCAAATATTGACAAGAAATCAAAAAATCGCGGAAATGTTTTCTGTGTACAATCAGGATTTTTTATTATAACTCCCTCTCTCCTAAGCCCTGCAACTGCAAATGCCATAGCAACTCTATGATCGTTATACGTTTCTATTAAAACGTCCTCCCTCCTCTCTTCTGCACCATGTCCTATTGTTACAAAATCCTCACCCTCTGTGCACGTTGCTCCAAGAGCTCTTGCATTTGTTACTATCGCATTTATGCGGTCACATTCCTGTTTCCTTATATGTCCTATTCCTGTTATCGTAACAGGCGTTTTCGCAAACAGACCTACTGCCGCCAAAGTAAGCGCCTGATCCGAGAAATCATTAAGGTCAAATGTACCGCCATCGTATACTTTCGGTCCTCTTACGGATATTCCTTCTGAATCTTCCTCTACCTTTGCTCCCATATCCTCAAGTATATCCAGAAATCTTATGTCTCCCTGAAGGCTTTTTCTATGGATATTCCTTACCTTTACAGTAATCCCGCCCTCTGATATATGTGCTAATGCAAAGAAGTAGCAGGCGGCAGAGACGTCCGGTTCAACACTGTAATCGCATGCTCTATATTTTCCACAAGGAACTTTCCAGAGATTTTTATGGTAAAGATCATTTAAAACACTTATTCCAAAGCTCTCCATTACCTTTGCAGTCATATTGACATAAGGCAATGATTTTCTTGCCCCTGTGATATTTATAGTAAGACCTTCTTTTAACAATGCTCCTGCCATAAGGAGTCCTGATAAAAACTGACTTGAAACTCCGACATCAACACTTATCTCATGCCCCGTAAATGCGCGAGAATCCATTTCAACCGGAAAATGTCCTTCTTCCCCCTTATACGAAATATTTACTCCGCATTTTATAAGCGCATCAAAAAGCGGCTTCATAGGTCTTTTTTTCATCTGCTCTGAGGCATCGATATAATACTCTCCTTTTGAAACGGCAAGAAGGGCGGTTATAAATCTCGCGGCTGTACCTGCACTTCCGACATTTATGGAAGCCTTTTTTACAGGTATTTCTCCGCCGCACCCTCTTATGTGCATTTCATTCCGCTTTTCATCACATTCCATTTCAACGCCAAGAGCCAAAAGACACCGCATTATATCCTTGGAATCATTTGAAACAAGAATACCCTTTATGGTGCTTTCTCCCTCCGCCAGTGCCGCAAGAAGTATTGCCCTGTTCGTAATGCTTTTGCTTCCCGGAACCCTTACAATAGCAGACGATACTCCATCTCTTGCCGCAGGAACCACTCTGTACTCTTTCATCTATCTCTCCTTGCCACAAACATATTGCCAAACCTTCATACAGCGCATACAAAAGGTCTAACCGGCCATAATTAAACGCTCTCGCGTTGGCCGGCAGAGTGTAGCCTCTATCTCAGCTAGATGCTACAATAAACAGAAAGGAAAGAGCCCTAAAACCTAGGCTCTTTCCCTGTATAGATTATGATTTAGGTCGATATAATGGTTCCGCATCTCCCCTTCATGCCGGCAAGTGCCTTATCCAATGAAGTTATAACAGCTCTTCTTCCACTTCCGGCTGAAACAAACTCAACACAGGCTTCCATCTTGTCACGATCAAGTCCCGCTTCGAAATTACCCTCTTCGATAAGTTCTTCTGCTTCCTTTACAGTGAGTTCTCCAAGCTTTTCCTCATCCGGTTTATCCTTGTGCTTTACAAGTTCTTCCTTATTTGTAAGGAAAAGGATTTCGTCTGCATCAAGCATGCCTGCAAGTCTTGCCGCTGTGGCATCCTTTTCTATTATCGCACTTGCGCCTTTGAGTCTGGTTCCCTGCTGCATTACAGGAACACCACCGCCGCCGCAGGCAATCACAACATGTCCTGCATCCACCAGTGTCTTTATTGAATCAAATTCATAAATATCTACCGGTCTTGGAGAAGGAATTATCCTTCTGTATCCGCCGCCTTCTTCAACAACAAAATTTCCCTTTGCGATCTCGCTGTCTGCCTCACTCTTGTTCATCACTCTTCCGATAACCTTGCTCGGATGTGTAAAAGCTCTGTCAAAAGGATCTACCCTAACCTGAGTGATTATAGTGCAGACAGGCTTGTAAATTCCCCTGTCAAGAAGCGCAGTACGAATAGTATTTTGAAGGTCATATCCTATATAGCCCTGACTCATCGCACCGCATACACTCATAGGAGCCACGCTGAATTCAGGCTCAAGCCTTGAATACTCTGTCATAGCTGTCTGGATCATGCCGATCTGCGGGCCGTTACTGTGAGTAACAATCGGAAGGAAGCCAGCTTCAACCAGATCCGCAATTGCCTCGGCGGCCTTAGCTACATTTTCCTTCTGCTCCGGTATAGTCTTTCCAAAAGCATTACGCCCAAGTGCTACTACAACGATTTCTCTCTTTTTTTCCTGTTTCTCCTCTGACATTTCAACCCTCCTATAAATGTCTTATTACAAATTAATACATTCTATATCAGCTATCTGTACCCTAGCGCTTTCGCTTCGCAAAAGCACAATAGATGCAGCCTCTGTCCCTCGCCACAGGCGATTTTTCCATGGACAGAGGCGATTTTTCATAGACAGAGGTTCTATTAAAACCCTCCTTCTCTTCCCTTTAACTGCCTGAATGCCTTAAGCACAGCTGTTATGATGACAAACTGCACCAATGCATCCACTGGCCACATGACCAGATTCTTTACAGCTCTTACAGGAAGAATAGCACTGATCGCATTTCCATACATAAGAGCTAAGAGTGCTGTATTATTTATGACATTAACTACAAGCTTTACTATAAAACCTGATACAAGAAGATTTTTTATAGTGACCGGCTTTTTATAAAGGAAATAACCATATATAAGATCTGCAAGCATTGCATTCAAGGTAAACAGCAGGTTGAAATCACCTGACGGCTTCACAAAATATTTTATGATATTTAAAGTTCCGCCGAATATCGCGCCTGTTACCGGACCGAACAGGCAATCAATGATCCTGTCCGGAATACTTGAAAAACCTATTCTCAAATACGGTCCGACATCTATGCTTGCCACAAAAGACAAAACAACGCCCAAAGCCGCCATAAGACCGCAAAATACAAGATTATGCAAAATCTTCAACTCTTTTGCAGACTCTTTCCACTTATTCATGTTTTCAGATACAACCGACTGTACATCTCTCATAATTCTCTCCTTTTTTCAGCACACAAAACAGATTTACTGCCTGTTAGCTGCTATCCACTCTTTACTGTAAGACTACTTGAATACTCTGTTAAACCATCCGGTGTGTGCATTGGTTGAAACATTGCCGGCAACGATCTTATTAAGATTATTCATAAGTTCATTACTCGCCTTGATCTGGTAAATCCTGGTGTTGCCATCATCCCCTATCACGCTGGCATACCCTGTTTTCATATTTGTTAGAAATGTTATCCTTGCAAGCCCTTCATAAAAGTTTCCTTTTGCATCGGTAAATTCAATCGAGTAACCATACGGATTCAATTTAGAATACCTGTCAAGATCTTCTGCTGTTGAAGGCTTCCCATAAATTCCGGTAAGATTTATAAGATCAAACAACCCGTAGGAGTCATCATCAAACACTGAAAAGTCTAACGACGTACCATCTGAAGCATCTGCAAGACTCACAAAATGCACTGTATCAGCATTTTCACCTATAGTCACATCAATAGTTCCCGCGTTATCAATATTCGTCATTGATGTAAGCACAAATGCTCTTGGCACTTCAGATGTATCAACCGTTTTCTCTGCATTTTCAGCCTGATCCCTTAATGTATTGGACCCGCACCCTGAAATTCCAAAACACAGTGCTGCTGCAAGGCACAAGACAAGGCTCTTTTTGACAAATCCCATAACGAACATAGACCGTACCCCCGATCTTTTGATTTATGGATTTATTATAACATAACTTTCTAAAGCTTAAAAGGATATAAGTGCAGGATTTTATAGATATTTCTGTATTATCACTGGCATAGAAGGTGCTAGCGATAAACGGTCAGCCCTTAGTCAAAATTTTTTAATGACCACGTTCTTTAGCTGAGAGGGCGGTCATTTTTTGCCTCTACATCATAAAAATAAATAATTGACAAAAATTATATAAAGTGATAGGATGTAAAAAACAAAAGAGAGGTAGTCAAAGATGGTAGTATCAGCGATCTAAATTAACAAATGTATCAATTCATTTGTTAAAATTTCAGTAATCACAAATTTTAAATACCTGTATTGTGCAGGTTTATTTGTGCACCTCTGAAAAAGATTGCTGCATTATTTCAAACTACTATTTGAAAAACTACGACTATACCAGCAGTCTTTTTTGCGTACGCAAAAAGGCTGCTTTTTTTGTTAGGGGAATCTTATGTTTAAATATTTCATCAAAAACAAACTCACTGTTATAGCATTCGCCTTTATAATGCCTGTAAGGGCACTGGCAACAATAATGCTCACCAGACTCATATCCGACGTTATCGACATAGCAATGGCAGGAGACTTTGCCAAGCTTCCTTACAGTCTTGTAACCTTTGTCATCTACACAGCCGGCCTTTTTCTCTTAAACGTCGCTGACCACTATTCTCTGCAAAGAATAATAGAGTCAGCCATGAACGCACTAAGAGGTGACATTTACCACAATAAGGTTAAACATCTTCATCATTGTTTTATTTCTCGACTCAGATATGCCACCTTTAAGCATCTGAGGCTTACCCGTGATAATACTTCCAGGATTTTCAATTATAATCCTATCAGGGTCTTTCAATATTACTATTCCACGCGGAAAGTTAAAGTCTGCATTTGCTATGCAGTTGGCAAGAACTTCACGAATTGCCTTATACACCGGAGTTTTATCAATCCTTGTGATTCCTTCAAGCTTAAATGGCTTCTTTATATCTCTAAAAAGCTTACGCTCCATCTGGAAAAAGAAATCAGTCACTCGTGAATCAGAACGACGACTTGAGGAACAGAAGCGGGCTGCTGAGCAGGAAAGAGCAAGAAAGATTGCAAGAAGAAAATCACGCTCTCGTGGCTTTGAACGCTGATCTTAAGTGTAAGGTAAATATGTCAAACATTAAAGCTGTTGAGGATGCCGTGAATGCACAGAAGGCATCCGAAGCCAAAGCTAAAGCTGAAATAGCTGCTTGTAATGCAGAGGCCTCCCGACAGGTAAAAAAAGCTGAGGATGAGCGTAAAGAAGCTGTTCACAATGCAAAGTTACTGGCCAGGGAAGCAAAGAAGAAACAGCAGATTGCATGGGGAGCTCTTTTTCTTACTTTATTATGCTGCCTAATTAAATGTCCGGTTCTGATATTTGATCTTTGGGACTTTCTTGCTGTGCCGATAGATTGGACATGGAATAGCTTGAATGACGGAGCTTACTGGGTGATTTTGATAATAGCCGGTCTGGTTTACGGAGGATATCTGCTTGCCAGATATTACATAAAGCGCTGGTGTAACCTGTCATTGAAGGTAGTCATGGCTTCACTTGCAGCTGTAATTGTCTTCGGTGACACCATACAGAAGTATGTCCATTGCAATCTGGTACTGCTCTTTTTACTCGTTCAGGTAGCATACCTTGGAGTTCTCATATATCTGGATGGATATTATGATACAAGAAAGAAGCAGGGGGAATGGAAAAAGCTTCAAAATGTCTAAAAAAATGGGATATAGCGATTTTAACAGCTATATCCCAATAAAAGAATCTGGCTTTTTATCATTCTGCATTATGTAACATCAGTTCCAAGAGATATTACCTGCTTTTCACTCTTCATCGCCACCAGAATATTATCCGGTTACCCCCCAGATTGGACTTACTATCCAAGTATATCAAAATTTTACCAACAAAATAAAAAATCCAGAAAGCCACATTCATAAGACTTTCAGGATTCATCTAGGAGAGCGATAGACGGGGGTCGAGCCAAATCATCATGAACCCGCAAACCCGCATAAAGAAAGGAAGAACGGGCAGCCTCATCTATTTCTTAACCAAATTCTTAACCAAAATCAGAATTCATTATTCTGCATTCTGTTCATCATCAGCAACTTTTTCCATTGCTGTAAAATCACAACAGAACTTTGATATTTTTCCGGTACTTTTCTGTTTATCGTAAATTTTTCCTGCCTTACTAACAACGTCATCCATGATCTTAAGGCAATAACCATATTCCTTGTTCAAAAGTGCCTTATACTTTTTGACATCTTCTGAATCAGTGTCATGCACATTTATATCAACGTAAGAAATAACACTATCCACAACAGGAATCATCTTTTTCAGGTCAATGGCAGAAAGAATATGCTTAACTTCGTCTGTATCTTTCTGTTCTACATATACGTCGTTCTTTCCAAGGCCACGTTTATCCACCATTTCATAAATCAGGAATCGATCAACATCTGCATTTTTCCAAAATTTGTGTTTTTCCTTGGCAGATGTGAGAGGAAGTACGTATTTTCTCCCCTCTGTAGTCAATAGGATTCCCAAATACGGCTTTGTCTCATAGTTTGATTCTTTATAGTACACTTCTGATGAAACATCGTGTAACTTCTTCAGATACTTCAGATCAACATTTACAAATTTCAGTGTTTTTTCCAGCTTAAACATATAGCTCCCCGACAAAAAATGTGGGAAGCTTGCGCTTCCCACTCATTAATGGTCATCTCTTTACGGATTAAAACCGAAGGTTAATGGAGACCTTCTTTAATGTTCATCTCTTTTATAGCTCGACGACTATAAGGTTAATGGAGACCTTCTCTAATATCATAATATGACCTCTGAAGCCTTTAGTCAAGCACTTTAGATTATTTTAATCTCTATTCCGACTACACCGTATTTTGCGATATTTTCAACAGAATAGTACATTAGCATATCATCAGGATCGGCAGATTCATTTTCATCATAACCAATCGACACCTTTCCATGATTAGCATAAAGTTCATTGAAGTCCGAATACTTATGCATGAAAACAACACGGCATTTCTACTCAGCGCAGGTATCTGTATCGGTAAAAATGATTATATCATCAGGCTTTATTAACGCTCTTTTCTCATTAAATAGACGCATTTCTATCGTATTTTGTTCCTTACTGTATTTTCAGGAAAGAATCATGCCACAGATTCATTTTGTGTGTCAATTTTGATATCCTCCAGAAATTGAAATTCTGATTATCTCTACTCTTTAATTGAGTTCCTTTTCAAATAGTTGATCGGACGTTCCGTATATAGTTTGATAATCCCCTATATATACGAATCCATATTTTTCATATAGTCCATGTTCACCGCTCGTTACATACATTTTCCCGTATCCAAGCTTTTGAGCATAATCACTTGCCATGTTAATCATCTGTTCTGAGATTCTGCATCCCCGACTGTTCTCGTCCACAAAAAGGAAGCCAATAAAAGGCGAATATCCATAGGCATCCGGCA
>CADBPM010000064.1 GCA_902796595.1 uncultured Lachnospiraceae bacterium
GCTACGCGCTGTCTCGCAGCCCCAGACATGCCGAAGGCATTTTAAAATGTCTGGGGTATCCGCGATAACTGAGGCAGCGCTATGCGCTGTCTCACAGAAAATAATTCTTTTAAAAGGAAGGGTTCCATGTTTTTTTCTAAGCCAAAAGAAGCATCAGCTTCAGGGGTGAAGCCCCGAGATCCCTATTTTGATAATATAAAGGGTTTTCTTATAATGAGCGTCATTTTCTGCCACATGATGCACGACGCAAGCGCCGGTAAGGAAGGCTACAAGTATATTTACACATTTGTGCTTGCCTACGTCATGCCTGCATTTGTCTTTATCTCAGGTTATTTTTCAAAGAATGTGGAAAAAGGCAGAGATAATGCCGTTAAAAATTTTCTTGTTCCTTTTGTGATATTCAATTTCATCGAAGGTGCCTTTATATACTGGGTTGATGGACATACAGAAGTTTTTCATGACTGGCTTACCATGGCAACCCCATATTGGGCACTGTGGTATCTTCTTACAATGTTTTTCTGGAAAATGCTGGCTCCGGATCTAAAGAAACTGCGTTACCCACTTCTTACCACTTTGATCATAGGTCTTCTTGTGGGGTTCTGTGGAGATTTTTCGAGTAAAATGGCTCTTGGAAGAACATTTTCCTTTCTTTTCTTCTTCACCCTTGGGCTTTGCTTCAAGGAAGAATGGGTTGAAAAGATAAGAAAGATGAATCCTATACCGGCTATAATTGTCATTGTTGTTTTTGCTGCACTCGTGCCGGTGCTTAATCAGACGATGATAGGAGGCTATCACTTCCTTACAAGAGGTTCGCTCTTTGCAAGAAAGGCATATCCGCTCGAGGGGACTATGATTGGATTTATCAGAAGAGTGTTCATGTATTTTGCCGGAACAATTCTAACAGTTTCTTTTCTTGGTGCAGCTCCGAAAAAGGAAACCTTTCTTACAAAGATGGGTAGAAATTCAATCTCTGTGTATGTATTTCATATTTTTATTGTATATTATCTAAGAAGCAGAGACTTTTATGACAATCCTATATTCAACGGCTGGCAGGGATTATGCGTTATTTTGCTTCTTGATTTCTGTCTGGCATTTATTTTGTCGAGGGATATCGTAAGGAAGCTGTATTTTGCTATTGTTAATACTGTAAATAAGTTGCTGTTCAGCCCTAAAAGGGTAAAAGGAGAAAAATGACAGGTAAATCAGTTCATTTAAAAAAAGGAGAAGGAAGGATCCTTAGAGCCAACGGCTTTTGGGTTTATGATAATGAGATTGCTTCTCTTGATGAAAATATAAAGGATGGAGATCTTGTAGATATCTACAGTAATACAGGCTTTTTCATGGGTACAGGCTTTTATAATTCAAAGTCAAAGATCCGCATCCGCCTTATGACAAGAAACAAAGATGCCGTTATAGACAGGGCATTTTTAAAGAAAAGAGTGGCTGATGCATGGAACTACAGAAAAGCAGTGATGGGAGAGGAGGATTCCATCGGAAAGAGGGATGCCTCCGGAAAGATCATAGAGCATGCAAGCTGCAGAGTAGTTTTTGGCGAAGCAGACTTTCTTCCAGGAATCACAATAGATAAATATTCAGATGTTTTGGTTGTAGAAAGTCTTGCTCTTGGAATAGACCTTATGAAGGAGGATATCGTTGACTGCCTTAAGGAGGTTCTTGCGGAGGATGGCATAAATATCAAAGGTGTTTATGAAAGAAGTGATGCCAAAGTTCGCGAGAAGGAAGGACTTCCAAGAGTAAAGGACTTTATTGGAGACGAATTTGACACCAATGTAAATATAGTTGAAAATGGTGTGAAATACTGTGTTGATGTGGCGGAAGGCCAGAAGACAGGATTTTTCCTTGACCAGAAATACAACAGACTTGCGGTGAGAAAAGTCTGCCGCAATGCAAGTGTTCTTGATTGCTGTACACATACAGGAGCCTTTGCCCTTAATGCGGTTGCAGGTGGTGCAAGCCAAGTTACAGCACTTGATGCATCGGAAGACGGCATTGCAATGGCAAAAAAGAATGCCGAACTGAACGGCTTTACAGACAGGATGGACTTTCTTACAGGAGATATGTTTGAGCTTCTTCCAGAGCTTTATGAAAAGGGCAAGCGCTACGATGTAGTTATCCTTGATCCTCCTGCATTTACTAAGTCAAGAGCATCTATAAAAAAGGCAGTAACAGGCTATAAGGAAGTAAATATGCGCGGTATGCATCTTGTAAAACCGGGCGGTTTTCTTGTTACCTGCTCTTGCTCTCATTTTATGGACCCTGAGCTTTTTGCAGATACTATCGGAAAGGCGGCACACGATGCCAAGGTTGTATTAAGGCAGGTGGAATTTAAAACACAGTCACCTGACCATCCGATCGTGTGGGCTGATTCGGATTCATATTATCTGAAATTCTATCTCTTTCAGGTGCTTCCGGCATTTGAAGATTAAAAAAAAGCATCGTACATTTGTCGTGTACGATGCTTTTTTATAGTAAGCGACGATACATATATCATAAATATGTTCCCAAAATAACAAGGTTATTGCTTTCTGCCTTGATTCCTGTAAGGGCGTTGACAACGCCGGGGTCTTTTAAACTGCCGGTAAAATCGATGAAAAATCTGTATTCAAAAGGCTTTCCCGGAATAGGCCTTGATTCGATCCTCGTCATATTTAAACCATTGTAAATGAAGTTTGAAAGCAGGTTGTAAAGGCTTCCGCTTTTGTGTGGTATTTCAAAGCAGATACTTACCTTGTCGGCATTGGTAAGATAAGTGTTCTTTTTTGAAAGTATTATAAATCTGGTTGCATTTGTCAAAAAATCTGCAATGTCATCGCGGAGTATGATAAGCCCTAGTCTGTCCGCAATCTGCCTGCTGGCAATGGCAGCGCAATGAATATTTTTATCTGCCGCAACCTTATTTGCACTGTCTGCAGTAGAGCCGAATACATGCGTGTGCCAGTCAGGATTTTTAGCAATAAAGGAAGAACACTGGAGCAGAGGCTGGGCGTGTGAGTATATATCAGTTATATCTGAAAGCTTTGCACCCGGAACACCAAGGAGGGCATGGTCAATTTTTTCGATTTTTTCACCGACGATCTTGTTATCAAATTTTATAAGCAGGTCATAGATATCTGCAAGGCTTCCGCTGGTAGTATTTTCTATAGGAAGAACGCCAAAATCAACTTCTCCCTCTGAAACAGCCCTGCATACATCCTCAAAGGAAGGCTTTGGCACGCCGCATGCATTTCCGCTAAAAAAGTCATTCATGGCTCTTTCTGTGTAGGTTCCGGAAACGCCGAAAAAGGCGGACTTTATAGTTTTACCTGTATTTATAAATGACTCTGTCCATGTGATATCACTTTCATTAAGTGGCGAAGCAAGCTTTCTGTATTGATATTTCCTGCTGATAGACATTATCTGTGTAAAAAGCTCTTTGACAGCGGTTTTGTTGAAATTGCTGTCAGCCAGGGAAGTCAGTGTGTCAAGCTTTTCACTTTCTCTTGCAGGGTCGTAGACAGGCTTTTTAGTAGCAAGCTTGAATTCGGCAACATCATCCGCCGCTTTCATTCTTTCTTCAAACAGATCTACAATCTTTTTGTCGATCGCATCTATCTGTTTTCTTGTTTCATTAAGGTCTTTCATTTGTCTCTCCTCTTAACTTGTTTATTGATAGCTTTTATTTTATAATGATATAAGGAATAAAATCCCGTCATGCACTTGCGCAATGATTGAAGATTCTTGTCATGTTTTTCTGATTATCTGCCGCACAGGCAGCAATAAATAAGAAAGGTTTTTTATGTCTGGTAAATTAAAAAGTAAAGGTAAATTTCAACCTGCTGTTATTATTGTAATAGTGGTAATTGCAGCGATTTTGATCGCGACGCAGCTTTATAGACTGAGTCTTCATAATAAATCGGGAGCTGTCGGAAATAGTGCACTCAATCTTTATAATGGCGGGACTTTCTGCGCGGATGAAGACAGAGTGTATTTTAGCAACCTTAACGATCATGGAGCTCTTTATTCTATGAATAAGGAACTTGATGATTTTAAGTTTATGTTTGACGACACAGCAGGCTATATAAACAATACCACAGCATATATTGTTTATTCAAGACTGAATTATACAAGAGACGATTCTACTGAAAATGTTTTGCAGTTTTCGGATGCAGGACTTTACCGCTTAAATAAGAAAAATTACAAGAATATTGAGAGTTTTTCTTATATGTACTGTCAGTATGCCGGTGTTTTTGGGAATGATGTATATTATTTTAAACCGGAAGATGGCAAGACTCTTTTATGCGGAAGCAATCTCAATATGAGAAAAAAGAGCTGGACAGTTACCAATGGGGCGATCATGCCGGGTACAATTACAGAAAAAGGAATAATATATTCCGGAAGCACTACCGACCACGATATACATTTATTTAACCCGGACGATAATAGTGATAAGGTCATTTATAAGGGAAATACTGTGATGAGCGCACTGGTGGGCAAGCATATCTATTTCATCGACCCTGATAATAACTACAGGATAGCAAGATGCGATGAAAAAGGTAAAAATGCAGAGGTTGCCGTTGATACAAAATGTTCAACCTACAACATAACAGAGGACGAGCAGTATGCTGTTTATCAGGTTGAAGACGGCAAAGCAAGCCATATAGAATTGTGCAGTCTTGAAACAGGTGCCAAGGCAATGGTGGCATACGGCAACTACAATAGTATAAATATAATAGGTGACAGAGTCTTTTTCAGAGAATACAAGACAGATAATGTCTACTATTTTGATGTTGCCACTCCTCTTAATGTCCACAAATTTGACCCGCCAGACCTTACGGAAGGGCAGTAATGGAAGGTAAATAATTATGTATGGAAAAAAACTAAAACCGGAAATCAGGTTTGATGGATTTGATGACGATTGGGAACAGCGTAAGGTTGGTGACACCTGCAAAATAAATGGACGAATTGGATTTCGTGGCTATACTGAAAAAGATATTATTTCCAAGGAAGCAGGCGGCGTTCTTACTTTTAGCCCTACGAACATTGTTGATAATAAACTTACAATGGATTGCAAGAACACATATATCACAAGGGAAAAGTATGATGAATCTCCCGAAATTATGATTAAAAACGGGGACATATTGTTTGTGAAAACAGGTTCAACATTAGGTAAAAGTGCCTTGGTTACTGGGCTTGATGA
>CADBPM010000065.1 GCA_902796595.1 uncultured Lachnospiraceae bacterium
AAATAATTGCGGATAGAGCTTGCTCTATCCAGCATTAATTCTCGGCGACGTTTATCGTAAACGAAATTACTTATTTCGTTTACGATAAATTTTTATTCCGTTTACGTTAGGGGGTAATATGATTTTTCAAAGATCACACAAAATTTTCAAAAAAGCATTAGTACCTGTCCTGCTCTTATGTCTTTCCATTATCATTTCATGCTTTTGTTTTGCATGCCCTTCCCTTGCAGGAACAAGTCCATATAAAAGCCACGGTCGCCTTTTAGTCAAAGGAACCAATATAGTTGATAAAAATGGAGATTTAACCACGCTTCGCGGCATTTCAACCCATGGTCTTGCATGGTACCCACAGTATGTAAACAAGGAAACATTCAGGACTTTGCGAGATGAGTGGAATGTAAATCTTATCCGCCTTGCCATGTATACAAACGAATACGGCGGTTACTTTAACGGCGGGAAAGAAAGCATGGCGGACCTTGTAAATAAGGGTGTGAAATATGCCTCCGAACTTGGAATGTATGTGATAATAGACTGGCATATTCTTTCTGACGGCAATCCCCTCACGCACAAAAAAGATGCCGTTGATTTTTTCAAAAAAATGGCAAAAAAATATAAGAATAACGGACATGTGATATATGAAATCTGCAATGAACCAAACGGATGCAGCTGGCAGGATGTGAAAGATTATGCAAATGCAGTGATCCCTGCAATAAGAAAGTATGACAAAAAAGCTATAATTCTTGTAGGCTCTACTACATGGAGTCAGGACCTCGACAAGGTTACCGCAAGTCCATTAAAGTATACAAAGAACATTATGTATACTTGTCATTTTTATGCTGCAACACACAAACAGTGGCTTCGAGACAGGGTAGACAAGGCAATAAGATCAGGAATACCAGTCTTTATTTCAGAATTTTCTATATGTGATGCAAGTGGAAATGGCAGTATAGATTATACTGAAGCAAATGCATGGAAGAGTTTTATAAAAAAGAATCATCTATCCTTTGCGGCATGGAGTCTCTCGAACAAAGCTGAGACAAGTGCTCTGATAAAATCTTCCTGTACCAAGACAAGCTCTTGGAAGGCATCAGACCTTTCTGCGACAGGTAAATATATCAAAAAGATGTGTAAAAAGGGTTGAAATGGCAGGCATGTCATTTCAGCCCTTCTTTATTAAGCGATCAACTTATGCAACACTATAGACTGCATCAAATCTCTTCTTTCTTTCATCCGTAAGATGATGGCTTACCAGTACCAGAGTAAGTTCGGGATTTTCAAGCAGGCTGTTTTCAACAAGATCAGAATTCTTCTGGTCAAGTGCACTGGTGCCTCCCAAAAAGTGCGGATTGTATATTCCTGCATAATACTTCGTGATATTGCAGCATCAGGCTTACGCCTGATGTTGCACTCTGCCGATCAACGCGAGAGCGTTTATCATGACCGGCTAGTCATTATTTTTCCCTTTTTTAATTTCAACAACGATGTTCCTGTAATTGTAGCACAATGAAATCCAGAAGAACATGTCGTTTCATGAAAAGAAAATTTTCATGAAATGACATGTTCAAATAAACGAATTTGATGTATAATACCATTGATTATTTGATATATAATCAATGCGTTTAAGCTAGAAAGGAATGGTTTGTAATATATGAAGAAGTTCTACTGTATAGCCATAATATTTGTCCTTATTTGGTCATTTACACATGCAACGCAAACTGGTCAATTGCATAATGAGGCATCAAAGGTCACCCAAACTGTAACTACAGAAGGTTCACAAATCGATGATGGATGGGGCTATGATGTCAAGCATATTATATTATAGAATTAAATCTGTAATGTTATAATACTTAATTAATTCCTTAATACGTTCTAATCCTTTTTCATTATTAGTAGCTTCATGAAGATAATATGCCTGACGGAATAACCTAATAGCTATGTCATGCTGACCAAGGGTTTCCCTACATTTAGCTTCCATTTCAAGCAAACCGCCTAAGTTTTCATAACAACCATATTGCACGCAAGCATCTTTTCCATATTTTGCAATTGCTAAAGCCTTTTCATATGATTTAACTTCATATAAAATTCTTGCGTAATTCATTGCAATTAAAGTCATATATCTTCGTGAAGGCACCTCAGAGAGATGTTGCTTTATATATGTAAATAACTGTTCCATCATAGATAGAGTTATTTCTGTTTGCCCCTTTTCTCTGTAAATACCCGCTATATGGTTAATTATTTTTATTTCCTCAAATGTGTATAAGCCATTAGCGATATCAGTCAAGGAAAAATCAGGAACAGTTATTTTTAAAGCTTTTATTAATTCATCTATTTGGTCAGCAAAGTTGTCAGCAATATTAGCTCTAATTCTAATTATAAACTGTTTCATAAGGAGATCATCGTCATCAATAATTGACTCTAAGTATTTTAATTTATCTTGAATTTGCTCTTTTAATTTGGAAGCATTCTCAGTATTAGAACGATCTCTGTCAACGTTCAACGATACGATTTCCTTTTGTAAACTTTCTATGTAAGCGTCATTTTGACTTATTATTAAAAAAAAACGATTGTCAGGCATCCCAAGTCTTTGAAACAAGGCTGCGATAACATGTCTTGAAGGAACCTGACCTCCGTTTTCAATTCTTGACAGTGTGGTAGAACTGCAAATACCTTCGCAAAGTTGCTGTTGAGTGTATCTCAGTTTAATTCTGCGTTGCTTAATTATATCTCCAATAGCAATTTCCTGCATTTATCTTTCTCCTTTTTAGCAAAAGCTTTATATATATTCTACTTATATTATTTAAAATTTGCAAGGTAGAGGTAATATTGTTTTTTATCATGTCGTTTCGTGTAAGTGAAATTTTCTCAAAACGATATGTTAATCCAAAAATATTTAATCCGTAACTTTCGGTAGTTAGGTATTACATAATACAGAGAACCTTTATCAATACAATCTTTTTCGCTATATTAACGAAAAAGGTATAATACCTAATTAGGTATTATATACATCTCAGGAAATATAGCATATTACAAGTTACCAGGATTTATTTTCCACATGTGTAAATAACTGGGCATTTCTTTGTCAGCATACCCATATTCTTACGCCAATAAATGTAAATATTGCCATCGACGTATAAAAGCCACTATGAAAAAGATTTTTATATTATTACTTTGTTTTACTTTTGCGGGCTGCAGCATTAGCACCGATTTCAAGGAACTTGCCACAAACGGCATAGATTACACATCCGTCTACATAAGTGAAAGAGGATTTGGAAACGACCGGTTCGATATCTATGATTTTACGCTCACAGACACTGATAAGGCAGACCTTGCTTCCTTTAAAGATAAGGATGAAGATTATGACAAGAAGTCATATTTTTTCAAACATTTTCTGGAACTCGAAAAGAAAGATATCACCGCCTATGATACAGTGATAAATGATGTAGACAAACTGGAAAAATGTGATGATTTCAAATATATGTATATTACTAACGGCTATAATGAGAAAATGTACATATACAGTTTAAAAGAAAATAAGGGATATTGCTTTATACTTGAAATCTGATGAAAGTATGTAAAAGGGTTGAAATGGCAAACATGTCATTTCAACCCTTTTTATTGCACCTTCGCTATGCGAAGGTAAATTTCATTCTGTATCAGCTGTACTGATATTTGGCACCTTTGCCGTGCAAAGGCACACTAATCTAATTTGAGCAACAACTTCAGGACTCTTTCAACGCTTGTGTTGATTTCTTCCATTGAAATAAGTCCCATGTCCAGAGCTTTCTTCACTCTGTCTTCATAGCCATGCGCCATCTTGACATCGTTACCAGCGGCAATCTCTTTATAATGCTCACCATTGCCCCACCAGTCTGTTTCAACAAGGCCTTTGAAGCCCCATTCGCCTCTTAAAATATCTGTAAGAAGTTCCCTGTTTTCCGAACACCTTACTCCGTTTACTATGTTGTAACTTGACATGATAGTCCACGGATCTGCTTCTTTTACTATTATTTCAAACTGCTTCAGATATATCTCTCTTGCGGCTCTCTCGCTGACTCTGGAATCAGAATTTCTTCTGTTGGTTTCCTTGTCATTAAAGGCAAAATGCTTTAAAGAACAGCCAACATTATTGTTCTGAATTCCCCTTACCATTCCTGCCGCCATCTTTCCGGCAAGAAGCGGATCTTCTGAATAATACTCAAAATTTCTGCCGCAAAGAGGATTTCTGTGAATATTTACAGCAGGTGTAAGCCATATAGCAAGATTATTTTCCTTCAACTCTTCACCGCCTGCAAAGCCCACCTCTTCGGTAAGACTCACATCCCAGCTCGATGCAAGAAGCGTAGAGCAAGGAAAAGCTGTAGTCTTTACCCCAACATTCGGATTTATTCTGACTCCGGCAGGTCCGTCTGCCGTCATCGCATTTGGTATGCCGCGGCGGAAATTATTACCAATACCGAATGTATTTGCAACACCTGTATTTGACTGCCCACCGAGCAAGGCAATTTTTTCTTCAACAGAAAGCTCATCCATGAAGTCCTCTAACTTCACCTTGCCTTCTGCAACCTGTGAAAGTTTCTTTGCTTTCTGGTTGAAATAGTCAGCAAAAGCAATTCTTTCCTGTCCGTGCACCTCAGGGAAGCAGACTTCGCCTTCACTGTTTGTGGTAATCTTGCCAAGCGCAGTTTCATCAGGATTTCTTTTCTCACCTTGTGGCATTTCCTCAAAACTGCCATCAGAAAGCATTCTCTTCTTCAATTCAACAGGGGCAAGCTTTTCGGAAAGCTTGCAGATTATCTCATCCTTCTTTTCTGTAAACACAAAGTCGCAGTGTATAGCCCTGTTTACGTCTGACCCTATATAGAAATTGTAATCTCCTGCCTCTAAAACGTATGCTGACTTGCAGACTTTTCCGGTATCATCGTAACTCGCTATATCATATTTATTAAAGTTGAGAGTTACTACACAGGTTTCCCCAGGAGCCAAAACTCTGGTCTTCTTGAATGCCGCAAGAACTCTTGCGCTTTTTCCAAGCTTTCCTTGTGGAGCGCTTGCATATACAGCCATAACTTCTTTTCCCGGATAGTCACCTGTATTTGTAACCTGTATCACAAATGTAAAATTGTCTCCTGCCACGCCTGCATCTATGACATTTGCAAAGAAAACCGTGTATGAAAGTCCGTAACCAAAAGGATAAACGACTTTCTTATTGGCATCCGGAATTGTAACAAAATAACGGTATCCTGTGTATATGTCTTCTGTGTAATCTACATGCGTAAAAGATTCATGGAAGCCTTCTGTTGAAGGATAATCTTCAATCTTTTTTGCAAAGGTATCCGGAAGCTTTCCTGACGGAGTTTCAAGACCGCAGAGCAATTCTGCCGCTGCCGCGCCGCCTTCCATACCACCTTGCCATGTTAAAAGTGCACCCTCAATTTTTGCATCGTTAGCAAACCATGAAACATCAACTACACCTCCAACATTTAAAACGACAACTATATGCTTGAAATGTTTTTTTGCAAGTCTTACAAGTTTCTTTTCTCCGGCAGACAGATAAAAGTCTCCATCCGGAAAAAGCCTGCCACATTTCTGTGGAAGAGTTTCAACTTTAGGATCTCTGTTCGGGTCATCAGTCATTTCAACCGAAGAGCGGTCCCACCCCTCGCCAGAGAAACGAGAGATTGAGATTACTGCTGTATCTGTATACGCAGAGGCTTCTTTTATAAGATTTGAAGGAACATCCGGTTCCTCTGTCATGCCCGGTTCTGCACCTTTTTCGTACTGACGCTTTACATTCTTTTTGTAAAAATCGCAAAGAGGTTCAAAAACGCTTACTCTGTCGGGAAGTTCTTTCAGGCCATCATATATGTTTTTTACATAAGGTGTGGTAACATCACCGGAACCACCGCCGCCTTTTACATAGTCAAAGGTACCTTTGCCAAGAAGCACAAGTCTGGTGCCTTTCTTGAAAGGAAGAACTTTCCCGTCATTTTTAAGGAGAACTGCCCCCTCCTTAGCAGCTCTTTTTGAAAGGGCTATGTGCTCTTTTGATGCTGTAACCTGCTTTCCCGGATATAAAGGGAGATTAGGCTGATAATTTATCCGTGTCCACTTTTCCATTGCTTTTCCTCCAAAGGTATTATACTAAGACTATTTTAGCACAACCACAATCTCATGAACACGGAAATATTAAAGAAAAAAGTTGAAATAGTAGTGCGGACGCAGGCGTCCACACTAAGTTGTACTGCTCAATCTGATATACTCAAGCTCATTCTTAAGATCGATTTCAAAAGAAAGCTCTTTGGAGTCTGCTTCTTTCCATAAAAGTGTCTCCCCATTCTCATAAACATCAATCAATTCATTGGACTTGTCAACAAGATTTAAACACCTTATTTCCTTTTTTTGATCTTCAAAAAAGTAGAATTTGTCATTCTGCAGGATATGTGAGAAAATGTCATACTTACCATCTGCATTAAAGCTAAGTAATTCATTTTTCTTAATATCGTAGAAATAAAATATTCCTTTTCCGTATACATTTTTAGCATTAAGACAATACCAGCCAATGTAATCTTTATCAGAAAAACATTCCTGAAAATCTTTTTCACTAAAGCCCTTCAAAAAATAAGTTGTACTTTTATGATTGTACAGATTGTATCTGCATATTCCTATATCATTGCCTTCATTTTTAACAAAAAATGTAACAGTTTTATCTACAATATCAAGTCCTCGATATGGATTGAATATCACGCAGTTTTTTACATTGATCTTATCAACTTTTCCTCTTTTTATGTCAAAAAAGACAGGAACATATAAGCCATCATCAGTTTTTTCATACCATGTAACAAAATCATCCGAAACTCTGATTATCATATCCGAATTACTGCTTTCGTTCACTTTCTGTATGATCTTAATATCATTATTTTCCGGATCAAATTGAACAAGATGAACTTCTCCGGTCTTCTCATATTCAACCCAGTAGAGGTATTTGCTGTTTAAATTGAACTCATTTATCAGATTAGCTGAGTCTGTATGATATAATACAGCATCCTTTCCTTTGTTGATATCAACCTCATGTATTTCTGTAGAATATGCATATTGCGCACCTTCTTCATAAAATTCCTCAATGTAATACCCCTTATCTTCATTACATAATAAGGTTGATTTGTAGCTATTATGCATATTATCCTGAGATACATGGAAGACACTTTCCGTAGCAGCTGTGGATTTTG
This sequence comes from uncultured Lachnospiraceae bacterium, assembly GCA_902796595.1. Taxonomy (GTDB): domain Bacteria; phylum Bacillota; class Clostridia; order Lachnospirales; family Lachnospiraceae; genus Catonella. The sequence goes on from CADBPM010000065.1 coordinate 7,227, forward strand.
TTTCCATGAATTGTATATCTTGTGTGTCTTTTAGGCTGATATTCTTCTCTGTGCCAATACTATTGGCACAGGAAGAAAGCATACAGATCATTATTGCAGATAGAAATAGAACCCCAAACTTAGTCTTTCCCATAGTCATCATTAATCCATGCATATAACATATCTGTCAGGTAAATTAACGGATCCAAACGCTTCGGATATATCTACTACATGTCTTCCATAAAAGTGATAATCATTATTACAATCCTGAAGTGTAACAGTTCTGCTATTTTTATTTACCTCTGCTACAGCAATATAATGTCCGGCTCTATGTCCGCCATAATATTTCAATTTTTCTGTCCTTGCATGTAAAATAGGTGCCATGTCATAAAAAAGACTATTTTCAAGTTTCTGCTGAAATGACATACAACTTAAATTAGCTCCAGGAAAATAAGAATATGTTCCATAAAAATTATAATTGTTCAAGAAATTTGTGATTTTATAAACATAAGTTCCATAATTGGGGTTTGTACCGCATGTAGAACTTATATAATTAATTTTATCAGCATCTGTTGTTCCAGGTACGTTTCCTTGCATATGCCCACCATATATAGCCTGTAAAGCAGATGTAGGTCCACAATTATAATATGAAGTTTGCATAATAAGTGGAACATTAGCGTAAACACATCTTCCATCATTGCCAATGCTATCTACATAAATATTAGTACAAGACTCGCCTTGCCCAATTCTTCTTTTGTTTCTTGATTGGTATACTTCTTTACCTTTAACAGCAACCAGCTCTTCAAAACTAAGACCTTTATCTGTTGCCTCTTTTAAAAATTCACCATCTGATATATACCTGTTGCGTAATTCCTCCGTAATCTGTTGATATTGGCTCTCATCAATTTTATCCTCTGCATGCACTGTAGACGGACAAAGTGCCATCGCTGTTAATGTTATAGCCAGTATAGCCTTCACTCCGTGCATAAAAAATTTTTCTCCTACGTTTCCCATTTTCATACCTTTCTCCTATACTTATTTGGTAAAATCAAGCCTATGAATTGTACTCAGTATTACTCTTACATTATCTTCATTGACCTGTGTTAAAAGTTACTATACGTTTTATATCATATATTTACGCTCTAGCGCAATCCCTATCGGCGTCAACTGATTTTTTTAGGCCTCAAAAAACAAAATAGCAATTTTCGGATGTAAATAAGCAATTTTTGAGTTGTTTCTGTGTTTTCAAAAGAACAATATATATTATGTAATCTTACATCATGTCGATATATATGCGTTTTAGCGACATATTGTACACAAAATATTATACACTATCACATTGAATTAAGGATTAACATGTTCAGCAATGACGTCATTATTGTAACAACAAAAATACAGCTAATTAGTAGAAAACATCAATTTATAGGTTTTAAAAATGCTAATACAAATTCTAATACTTAACAATATAACATTTGACTATCCAGTTGTCATCAGAGTTCTTAAAAATTGGGGCACAAGCAACAATATTAAAATCAACTACACCCTATATAATAGTAATGCACTGTACGCATCGATAAATATTTTAAAAAACTATGACTTGCTTATTGCTGATACGGAATTAAAATCAGATATACACTTTAAAGACTGCATAGAATTATATGCTTATATTAGAAAATCTGGTATAAATATTCCTGTCATATTTTTTTCGACTACTTTAAAATACGCATTAGATGCATTCGATGTAAACGCGTTCAACTATATTTTGCTCCCCTTGAATAATGAACGCCTATATATGTGCATGAACAAATTAAAAGATTTACTTACTTCCAAGAACTATTATATTCATCATAATAGCACTACACTAAAAATTTCATATATAAATATTGTTTGTGTAGTAAAATCTGGACATGATGTTTTAATACAAACAACTACCGAAACTCACTCGCAACGTAATACCTTAGATAATATAGAGTGTTTTCTTCCAAATTATTTCATACGTTGTCACAAATCATGCATTGTAAACGTAAACCATATAAAAGAAATCGAAAATAATACAATTATACTGGATACAAATCAAACACAGATTATAGGGCGATCCTATCTTAACCATGTAAAAAATTACATGCGTACTATAAACATGCCTGATATAAGCAAACTTTACAGTAGCCATCCTTTCTCAAAGGTTACTCAAATACCAGGATACTTGCCATAAAAGATAAAAGAAATGACTGCTCATCTCCTGAGCAAAGTTTGAACAGTCATTAGTTTCCAAAAATAAACCTTTTGAAGGAGCTCACACCTGTATCTAGTGCTCTGTCGCCTTCAAAAGATTATTAATAAGATACAAAATCTCTTGTCAAGACGACAAAGTTAAAGATCCTTATATGGTTTTCCCTAAATATTACCATATAGAGGCAATGTCGTTGACTTAAACAGAATTTATTTCAACTAGCAGCATACAAAATAGTATTCTCCTAAGCGATGATGTGTGTTATCATAAGAAAATGAGAAAAACTCACATTGGATAAGAGTAAAATGATGTGAATCAGATTTTTTACATTATTTATCAACTTTTCCATCAATAATATTGATCACATTATCACACTGTGCTGCAACTTCCTTGCTATGCGTTACTATTATCACTGTTTTTCCCATTTGTTTCATCTTTAAAAAAAGTTTCATAACTTCCTGACCCGTTTTCAAATCTAACGCTCCCGTCGGCTCATCTGCCAATATTATCTTTGGATCATTAACGAGTGCTCTCGCAATTGCAATTCGCTGTTTTTGCCCTCCGGATAAATACTGTACTTCTGTATTTCTTTTTTCAAGAAGTCCTACTTTACTGAGTATATTTTCAACAAGCACCTTACGTTCCTTACCCTTTTTTCCAGCATATACAAGCGGCACCTCTATATTTTGAATAACAGTGTAATCAGGAATCAAGGCAAAATCCTGCATAACAAAACCAAAGAATTTATTTCTTAATTTTGCCTTTTCTTTAACTGATACCTGTGATATATCCTTGCCATCTATCTTTATACTTCCGGAAGACGGACTATCAAGGCAGCCAATCATATTGAGTAAAGTGGATTTTCCTGAACCTGATGGTCCCATGATCGCTGTCATACCACTATCTGGTATGTTCAATGTTATATCCTTAAGAGCCTCCACAGAAGCATCTTTTTTTCCATACGTTTTACATACATGTTCTATACTGATCACAATTATTCCTTCCTTTTTAACATATCTGCAATCATGACTTTTCTCATTTTCACAAAAGGCACTGCCAATGTAACAATAACTACAATACTATTTAAAATTATGCAAAGTACAAAAAAGCCAAAAGATTTATAAAACAATCCAATAGCAACATCAGCAGCAACTATACTAGCAAATTCTCCACATGCACTTCTTAAAAAAACATCCTTAACTGTTCCTCCACATAATATATGTACTGAATACTCCGGAAGACGTCTTTTCATTCTACATAAAAGTGACAATGCTTCTCCCGCAACACTCATAACTAAAATCATAATTCCATAGCAAAGCTCATATATTATTTTATAATTCATGTCTTTATGTATATTTATCAGCTGTTTCTTCATAGGACGAAAATGAATTTTTTTGACACCTGCATCATTCAGCATTTCTTTAACTTCTTTTACTGTTAATCTGTCAGATGTTTTTATGTTAAGTTCATTAAAGAAGGCTTGCCTTAACATATCTTTCATATATATAAATGGTACGACTATCGTAGTATCCAATTTCTCAACTTTACCCTCCCATCGTGGGTCCAAATAGAAAGATCCTTTTTTTAATACTCCTACTACAACAAAATTATCATCAATAGTATCACCAACATTTACATATTGTCCCAATTTACATCCAACAATAACAGGGATTTTATCTGACTTATTTACATATTCCCTTTCAGAAAAAAGCCTACCGGATGAAACCTGCCACTTATATTCTATTGGAAGATATGATGTACAGTAGAAAGCTGTAAAAAATCTTCTCCTGTCAAATATATCTTCTGCAAATTTATCCGGTAATCTCTTATCTTCTATTTGCTGGCTACTCGCCATAAAAGAAAAAACCTTGCCATTTAATTTTTTTAGAATCTCATTCTCAAGTTTATTACACTGTTGTTTTGTTAAAACTTCCAATGAATCTTTTTTACTTAGGTCTTGAAGGTACCAATCATCTTCAAGATTTTCATATATTTCATTTACAGTTTTATAAAATGGAATATATTCAATCAAATGTACATAAGCACCGTAAAGTAAAAATGCCGCAAAAAAAATCTGAATAAAAAAAATAAACAATCTTTTTTTATCGTGCCAAAAATCAAACAAAGAATATTTTATTATTTTCAATATCCCTTCACTCTCCTTCTTTTTGATAAGCGCAAATTTAACTGTATTATAATCATAAATTGCGCAATTAAAAATAATATAGCTATTGCACCTACGTAAAATAATGGGGAAATCACAAGATAGTTTGTGCATTTTTTGAATAAGATATAAAAAATTATCCCTAAAACCTCGGATATTGCTATTGATTCGATGAACACTGCTGTGTAGTATCCAGACATTAAAGCCATTAGACTTTTAACATCCGCACCACATAGACTGCGTGCATGAATTTCGCTCTTTCTGCTATCAAGCCAATAATCAATTAATGACCATTGATTCAAAAACATAAGTATAATTATAACTGCTAAAATAACTGCAAAATTTGCCGCATCTCCTATTTTATCGCCGTAAATCAGTTCATCCAGACTATTTCTATTAAAACCGATTCTATACGAGATCATAAAATAGCCTATCTTCAATAAAATCATTACAATAGCATTATACGCAACTAATATCTTTATGTTTTTAACTTTTTTCATAATCATCATCACATAGGCATAAGCAATGATGATACAAATCACATTGCCTATGCCCTTTTAAATTATATTATTTATTAAATTTATGCTCTCCTTTTGCCGTATATCGCGGATCATTTACCTTTTGAAGAGTAACATCTCTAGATGTATGCCAACCACTATCGTATGTTCCTTCTGTCAATCTTGCACTCGCAGATTTATACGGAGATGATTCAAATGCCCATGCTCTTATTCCTACGTCCAATCCACTGTGAAACATATATGCACCATATGTTGTCATGCCAAAAACGGTAGCTGTAAGAAAAACAGTACCAACTATAGTTATAAAAGCTATATGTATCTTTCTTGTTACCTTTTCACTCATAATATTTCTTCCTTTCTCATTAGGCTATATGTTATTAGTAATTAGCGCAAGCACGCTAAATTACTACAAATGATATTACTGCAATTGATTCAGCGTTAAGAATCCCCTCAAGAGACTTCTTTCAGAAACAATGTCTGTATATATCACCTCCCCTTTTTTGACTTCAACATCGATGTTTATATCATTATAATACAGCCAAATTTAAAAGAACATATCGTTTCGTGAAAATTTAAATTACATCAAAAAAATAGATTAATCACTTAAATTAATAAAGCCCGCCTTAATAAATAAGGCGGGCAAATGCACGTTCGCAAAAATAAAAAAATTTAATTATCAGATTTCAAGAAGCTTGCTATATTCTGCAAGTGCACCATCTGTATCATGCGCAAGAACTCTCTTTGCAAGAACCTTGCCAAGCTGAACACCTTCCTGATCAAAGCTGTTTACATTCCATACAAATCCCTGGAACATTACTTTATTTTCAAAGTGAGCAAGGAGAGCACCAAGTGATTCAGGATTTACCTGATCACCGATTATTATACTTGATGGTCGGCATCCGTTGAAGTTCTTGTTAGGGTTTTCGTCATGCTTGCCACAGGCGAAAGCTACTATCTGAGCTGCAACATTGGCACAAAGCTTCTTCTGGCTTGTGGAACCCTGAATTTCAACATCATTGCCCTGCTGATTATTCTTATAAGCAACAAACTGAAGAGGAATGATGTCTGTTCCCTGATGAAGGAGCTGGTAAAATGAATGCTGTCCATTTGTACCTGGTTCACCAAAGATGGCAGGTCCGGTTACATAGTTAACAGGCTCACCAAAACGATTTACACTCTTTCCATTTGACTCCATGTCAAGCTGCTGAAGGTGTGCAGGGAAACGGCTTAACGCCTGTGAATATGGAAGAACTGCACTTGAACCAAAGCCAAGGAAGTTTCTCTCATATACTCCAATGAGTGCATCGAGCATATCAGGATTCTTCATCGGGTCCTTCTTGGCTGCAAGCTTATCCTCTTCTGCGGCCCCCTTAAGGAAGCGAGCAAATACATCTGGTCCGAATGCAAGTGAAAGAACTGCACCGCCAACTGCTGATGTAGAAGAATAACGTCCGCCGATATAATCATCCATATAGAATGCTGCAAGATAATCAGGGTTCTTTGCAAGAGGTGAAGTCTCACTTGTAACCGCGATCATGTGCTTGCTTGCATCAAGACCTGCCTTCTTAAGAGCATCCTTTACAAATGCTTCATTTGTAAGTGTTTCAAGAGTAGTACCTGACTTTGAAACAAGGATAAAGATTGTCTTTGATACATCCATTGAGTTGAGAACAGCCGTAGCATCATCAGGGTCAACATTGCTGATGAAGTTGGCGTCCATCTTGAAAAGCCCTTCCTTCTTAGCCCAGTTAAGAAGTGCAAGATACATTGCACGAGGACCAAGGTCGCTTCCGCCGATACCTATCTGGCATACAGTTGTGAATTTCTCACCCTTTTCGTTTACGATCTTTCCTGCATGAACATCATTTGCGAAGTCTGCGATCCTCTTTACCTGTTCTTCATAGAATTCACGCTTGTTTACTCCGTCAGCTATAACGTCATTTCCAAGCTGACCTCTTGTAAGGTGATGAAGTACCATACGCTTCTCACCTGTATTTATAACTTCACCATTGTAAAGGGCTTCAAACTTCTCTGAAAGTCCTGCTTCCTTTGCAAGATCACAAAGCTTTGTTAAAATGTCTGCATCAACAGCCTTTGCTGCATAATTATAGTTGAGCCCTGCTGCCATAGGAACGCTGTATTTCTTTACACGCTCTGCACCAGACTCTCCTGCCATAACTTCCTTAAGATTCACTTTCTTTGCACTGCCAAGTGCCTTGTATGACGCAAGTTCGTCAAAGTTCTTCCATTCAGTCATGTTAAATGTCCTTTCAATTCTTTATTTTTCAATAAAACCACGTTAATTATAACATTCTCTCTAAAAATTACAAATGAAAAATTTACAGCTTACTTTTTCATATTTTTAAGATCATTAAACATATTTATGTCATTCTGTGTAACTTTAAGATTACTGGTGACTTTTTCCATGCCGGGCTTTGTAACAGAAAATTCTATAACTGTTCCCTCCGGCACTCCATTAAGTATCTCATTTTTAAAAAATGCGACAGCCTTAGGGTGATCTCCCTGAAACTTTCTGAACGCATTCATTATCGCAAACATATCTCCTGCATTTGGCATTTTAAACCTCTTTCCTCCAGACTAAACAATTGATATCCTGCTGCCGCTTGGCACGCTGGATGTAATAAAAGCATTGGCTCCGATAACTGAATCCGCACCAATAACAGTATCTCCTCCAAGTATCGAAGCTCCTGCATATATTGTAACATTATCCTCAATGGTAGGATGTCTCTTTTTACCCTTGAGAAGCTGACCTTTTCTGGTTGAAATAGCTCCAAGTGTGACACCCTGGTACAGCTTTACGTGTTCTCCGATCCTAGTCGTTTCACCTATTACAATACCTGTACCATGGTCAATAAAGAAATATTTTCCTATCTCGGCTCCCGGATTTATGTCTATTCCCGTGCATGAATGGGCATACTCGCTCATCATTCTTGGGATGAGCGGCACCTTCAACCTAACAAGTTCATGTGCGATCCTGTAGACAACTATCGCATAAAAGCCAGGATATGAATATACGATCTCGTCTTTACTGTATGCCGCAGGATCCCCGTCATACTCCGCCTGAAGATCTGTATCGATATATTCTCTTATCGAAGGAATCTTTTCAATAAAGGCAAATGCCTTCTCACGCGCCTTTTCGGCTGTTTCTTCTTCATTAAGCGGATCACAGGATTCACAGTATTTAAGCGAAAGCGATATCTGCTTTATAAGATTGAAAAGCACATCCTCTACAAGCGTACTCGCCATGCTTTCAACCGTATAATACCTGTAATCCTTCATCCTGTAAAATCCCGGAAATATTATCTTCTGAAGTTTTTCTATGATATCGACAACTGCCTCCTTTTCGGGCTGGCTGAATGTATTTTCTTTATCTATAGCGCGGCCTTTTGTGTAATCATCGATTATGGCCGCAGTAACTCTCTTTATGCGATCATCCATCTCAGGCATCACTGCTCCTCTCTAATGCTTTTGCGAAGCGAAAGCGCTAAGTATCGTAAACGAAATAAGTAATTTCGTTTACGATAAACGTCGCCGAGAATTAATGCTGGATAGAGCAAGCTCTATCCGCAATTATTT
>CADBPM010000066.1 GCA_902796595.1 uncultured Lachnospiraceae bacterium
CGGCTTACGCCTCCGACCTTTAACCCCAATAAGTATTACTACTTAAAGTGGCGTTACATCATAGGGTGGTTGACAGCACCCTTTACAAACAAGTTTACTCGCTTGTAACTGTATCAGGTACTTGACTATCTTCAAGATAGTTTATTCCCATACGATACAGATTCATTGCTCCAATGCGATCATCATTGGATTTATACCCACAGTTCTTACATGTAAACAGATGTATTCTTTTGTTTCTGTTAGACTTCTCGATGTGACCGCATACAGGGCAGCACTGACTTGTATAACGAGGATCTACTTTAATAACGGTAGATTGGTTCTGTTTAGCCTTATAGATCAGTTTTTGTTCAAGATCATAGAAAGACCATGATACTGATACATACCTATCGTTAGTACGAACCCTCTCTGTTGCGTTACGAACGCCTGACAAATCCTCTAAGACAAAAAGTGTATGCTTTGGGTTGTTTTCAACGAGTGCCTTTGATACCTGATGATTTATGTCCTGCATCCAACGGTTTTCTCTTGAACCAATAGCTTTTAATCTTCGTCTTGCAGATGGTGTCTGACGCATTTGTAGTTCCTTGCGAAGTTTAGAATAAGCAGCTCTTTTTTGTTTAATTGACTTACCATTAACAAAGCCGGATTTATGTTTGCTGTCATAAGTAGCTACAACAAAGTTAATACCTCTGTCAATACCGATAACATTACATACATCAGACAGAGATGCTTCTTCAACATCGTAAGTAACAGGGATATGCAAAAAATATTTGCCATGCCTATTTACAAGCTTAGCAGTTCCAAACTTATAGATAGTGTGGTCAAAATATTTATTCATGCCCTTGGTGAAATAAGGCAACTTAACACGACCATTTAATGTATTTACAGAAAAACAGTTTTGTGTAAGAGAGTAATCCCTATTCCAAACAAGGTCATATTGAGGCTTCTTAAAAGATGGCCTTATCCACTTGTTTTGATTTTCAAGAATGGTTTTGTATCTGGCAATAACAGTTTTTAAAACAGACTGCGCCATTTGCGACTTTAAGCCAAATCTTTCACGAAGATCGGAATATAAAACTTTGTTGAGTGAAAACTGCTTTAAGTCATGAGTACGGAATACATAATCCGAAACATAATTACAAGCATCACAATAAACAGACATAGTATTATCAAGTAACACTTTGTCTGTATCAAATACAGATACTTGTATTTTAGCTGTAACGGTTATCTGTTCCATAAGATACATTCCTCTCATTGATATTTCACTAAATATATTATATACTAATAATTAGTGAAAGTCAATCAGGACAGAGGTATATTTTATGGACAATAGATACAACCATCGTAACAGACGAAAATACAGCTTAAAAGTGCATATAGTTTTGGTAACCAAGTATCGCAAAAGATTATTAAATGGGAATATTGCTGACGATGTTAAGCAAAAGATATACGATATAACTAATTCCAGAGACCAAGAAATCATAGCAATGGAAACTGACAAAGACCATATACACTTTCTTTTAAGCTATGATACCACTGACAGAGTCTCTGATATTGTTGCTACAATTAAGCAGCAAACAACATATTATTTATGGCAAAAATACGGGATTCTCTTATCCAAACAGTATTGGAAGAAGAAAATTTTCTGGTCAGACGGATACTTTGCATGCAGTATCGGAGAAGTGTCCTCTGCTACAATACAAAAGTATATAGAAACCCAAGGATAACAAAAAAACGGTGCTCCTCCCACCCCTTAAAAGGAGTGGGTTTCCGCACCGAATAAAATTTATGAATTTGAAGTAAGCGATACAAACTCAACTGTTTCAGCGGGAAGAGGTCTTCCCCAACCACAGAAGAGTTCTTTTTTTATATGCCTGCCAAAGTCACAGTTTATAAGTTTAACCTTAGCATAGTCTCTCCAAGGTCTTGCTGCATAGCAGGACTCATCCGGAACATCCTGTGAACAGGTAAATCTGCAGTTCTTTGCAACAAACCCTGTCTTTACATGTTCAGGCGTATTGGGGGCAAAAACATATCCCGGCTCAACGCTTTTAAACTCACAGTCTTCAAAATACGCTGTAGCGCCACCAAAGATAAAGTCCACTCCGCCTTCTATGTAGCACTTTTCAAAGTACATAGTATGGTCTTTCCTCGGTGCAAACTGCTTTGGACCTAAAAATCCGTCCTTCTGCCTTTCTTTTTCAGGTAAAGGTGCAAGAAACAGGGTGTCCTGATGTCCAAGTATCCTGCAGTTATAAAACCTTATATCATCACCGTCAAGATAAAGTGCTATTGCCTGTCCTGCCTCTTTACCGGAACCCGCTGTATTTTCAAATGTACAGTTTTTAAAGTTCACCCTGTCACCATCCACAAGGAGGGTTGCCGTTCTGAATGTGTGATTAGGTCGCCCGTCTTCGTTCATAGCAAGTGCGGATATATTGCCGGTGTAGGTCTTGCCTTCTATTGTAATATCACTGTCCGAAATAACCATGACTTTACATCCTCTTACAGGGTAACTCCGTCCTTAAAGATAGAAATTTCCCTGAAGCCTCTTTCCTCTGTCTTTGTCTTTTTACCGGAGGCCACCTCACATACAAGGTCTAAAAGCCTGTCGCCAAGTGAATCTATTGACTCTCCATCCACAGCACTGCCCGCATTGAAATCTATCCATCCACTTTTTTTCTCTGCAAGGGCTGAGTTTGTGGATATCTTAAGTGTAGGCGCCGGTGCTCCGAACGGTGTTCCTCTGCCTGTAGTAAAAAGAATTATCTGTGCACCTGCCGCAGTAAGGTCGGTAGCACTTACAAGATCATTCCCCGGACCTGATAGGAGATTTAATCCCCTCTTTTTTACAGGTTCAGCATAAGAAAGCACATCAACGATCTGGGCGCTTCCTCCCTTCTGAACGCAGCCGCAAGACTTGTCCTCAAGAGTTGTTATACCGCCCGCCTTATTGCCGGGACTTGGATTTTCGTATACCACCTGACCGTGTGAAGTAAAGTAGTGCTTGAAATCTTCCACCATTTCAACCGCTTTATCAAAGACCTCTTTATTTTCACATCTGTTGAAAAGAAGCTTTTCTGCGCCGAACATTTCGGGAACTTCCGTAAGGATCGTTGTGCCGCCAAGTGCCACAAGTCTGTCTGAAAATCTGCCGACAGCAGGATTTGCAGTGATGCCGGAAAGTCCATCACTTCCGCCGCACTTCATACCTATAACAAGGCTTGAAGCAGGAAGCTCTTCTCTCTTTGACTTTGCGGCATGGGCTGCAAGTTCATGCAAAAGCTTGCTGCCTTCCTTTATTTCATCCTCTACATCCTGGCAGACAAGAAACTTAACCCTGTCTGAATCAACCTCTCCTACAGCCTCCCTAAACATATCCGGTGTAAGGTTCTCGCAACCAAGCGAAAGAACAAGCACACCGCCTGCGTTTGGATGATGAACAAGGTCTGCGAGCACTTTCTTCGTAGCTGCAAGGTCGTCTCCCAGCTGGCTGCATCCAAAAGGATGTCCGAAATAATACAGTCCTTCAACACTCCCCGAAACTACATCCTGATTTTCCTCTGTAAGCTGTTTTGCAACCGAATTAACACAGCCGACTGTAGGGATTATCCAGATTTCATTTCTTACGCCGCACTTACCATCCTCGCGCTTAAAGCCCATAAAGGTATGTTCCTTTACCTTTGGGAGTTTAAAAACAGCATGTTCGTAAGTGTATTTGGCATCCTCTGAAAGCGCAGTCCTTGCGTTATGAGTATGCACCCATTCGCCCTTTCTTATATCTTCTTTAGCAAGGGCTATCTCATTTCCGTATTTTATAACAGGATTCCCTGCCTTGATATCTTTAAGTGCTACTTTATGACCTCTCTTTACCTCGGTAAGAAAGTCTATCGTATCTCCTTCAAGTAAGATGCTGCTGCCCTCCTTTATATCGCAGAGAGCAACAGCAACATTGTCATCAGGATGAATTTTAATAAGCTCCATTTTAAAATCCCCTAACTTTTATTTTATGCAGGAAGCGTAAGCCGCAAGACTTCCCTCTTTTCTGATGAGTGCAAGGTCTTCTGTAACCTTGTCCTGCAAACCTTCTATCTTTGTAAGATCCTGTCCCCACATCTTCTCATTTTCAAGAACATCCTCTACAAGTGACGCATCAGAGGCATCTTTATGGTTGAAATAAAAATCAAGAACCCATGCATCATCCTGAACCTTATATTCATTTCCCTTTGGACGGACACAAATAAGTCCATCCTCTTCGCGTCTTACGATATTTGTCGAATAAAATGCAATATAAGCGGCAAGACTCATTGTAAGGCACTCCGGAAGCTTTCCGAACTTCTCAATATAATCAAGGAATGAAGGCATATTTCTTGCTCTCCATTTTGAAGTGGAGTTAAGAGAAATGCTCATCAACTGGTGGTCTACAAAAGGATTGTTGAAACGGTCCGTTACCGCTGCCGCAAAGTTTTTGCAGTCTTCCTTGTCAAGCGGAAGCACAGGGATAACCTCATCATAAAGCATCTTATTCATAAATCCATGGATAGTGTCATTGTGCATGCAGTCGCGGACTATCTCCTCACCTGCAAGATATGCTCCAAGAACAAAACCGGTATGAGCTCCGTTAAGTATCCTTACCTTCCTCTTTTTGTAAGGTGCTACTTCGGGAACAACATGCACATTTAAACCTGCCTTCTTAAACGGAAGTTTTTCTGCAAGCTCCTCTGGTCCTTCTATATACCATACGCCGAAAACCTCGCCTACATCCATAAGGTTGTCGATATAGCCGTTTTCTTCCTGCATCTTTGCGGCAAGCTCTTCATCTCTTACTCTGCCAGGTACGATGCGGTCTACCAGAGTTGAGCAGAAAAGATTTTCCTTTTCGATCCAGTTTTTAAAATCTTCTCCAAGCTTCCAGTCGTCAATGTGCTTTTCAACACACTTCTTTAATTCCTTGCCGTTATTGTCAATAAGCTCGCAGGAAAGCACAGTAATACCCTTTTTACCTGCCTTGAATCTCTCATAAAGAAGACAGGTAAGCTTTGCAGGAAAGCTTGCAGGAGGGGCATCATCAGCCTTGCACTCAGGCACGTAGACAATACCGGCCTCTGTCGTATTGCTTGCCACATAAAGAAGTTCATCACTTGCTGCGATATTTTTTATCTCTTCCCAGTCCTCATAAGGGTTATAGCACCTGTCAACAACAGAGATAACCCTTTTTCTGTCGACCTTTTCACCATTCTCAGAGCCTCTCAAATAAAGAGTATAAAGCCCTTCCTGTTCATTTATGATCTTGGTAAGCCCCTGTGCTATAGGCTGAACCAGTGCCACCTTGCCATTCCAGCCAGCCTTTTCATTTGACATATCAAACCAGTAATCGACGAATGCGCGCAAAAAGTTGCCTTCACCGAACTGAAGCACCTTTACAGGAGCCTTTTCCAAAATATATCCGTCATATCCGCTCTTCTTCAGAGTCTCATAATTAAGCTTTTCCATTTCAACCTCTCAGTCTTCTATTTTGAAATATCTCAAAGCATTCTTACACGAAACGCCTTCAACGATCTTCTTAAGGGAGTCCTCATCGCAAGGATACTCACCATTTTCAACCCATGTACCCACAAGATTGCAGAATATCCTTCTGAAATAATCGTGACGGGTATATGAAAGAAATGACCTTGAATCGGTAAGCATTCCCACAAAATTACCGAGGAGCGAAAGATTTGCATAGCTTCTCATCTGCCTTTCCATGCCATCCCTTGTATCAAGGAACCACCATGCGGCACCCATCTGCATCTTGCCCGGCATTTCATCCGACTGGAATGCACCTATTGTTGTTGCAATAAGGTTGAAATCATTTGAGTCAAGTGAAAATACGATGGTCTTTGGAAGTTCACTCGTCTTGTCAAGCTCCGAGAAAAGATCTGCAAGTTCCTTGCCGCAGTTATTCTGAGCTATTACATCGAAGCCTGTATCCGGTCCTTCAAGCTTGTACATTCTCTCATTTACATTTCTATAGCATGAATAATGAATCTCCATAACTATGTCAAGACGATGATAGGTTCTTGCAAGGTAGGTAAGAAGGACTGTAGCGTACTCTTCTGCCTCGTCTGCAGTAAGCTCCTCACCTCTCATTGCCTTCTTGTATACTCTGTCGGCTTCTTCCATAGTGCAAGGTCTGAAACATACATAATCAAGACCATGATCACTTGCTCTGCATCCATGCTTTTTAAAGAACTCTACCCTTTCATCAAGAGCCCAAAGAACATCCTCTATGCTATCAAGGCTTTCTTTTCCTGCAGACTTTGCGAGCTTAGCCATGTAATCTGTAAAGCCTGCCTTATTTATATTTATAGCCTTATCAGGTCTGAAAGAAGGACACACAAGGAAATCTATGCTCTTGTCAGCGGCTATCTTTTCATGCCATGAAAGGTCGTCGATCGGGTCATCAGTAGTACCGACATATTTTACATTTGACTGTCTTATAAGTCCCCTTACTGTGCAATTCGGATCATTGCGAAGCATGGCCTCTGTCTTATCCCATACTTCTTTTACATTCTTCATTGTAAGAGGCTCTTCTATTCCAAAATATTTCTTAAGTTCAAGGTTGCACCAATGATACATTGGATTTCCTATAGCCATTTCAAGACTCTTTGTAAATTCAACGAATTTCTCATAAGGGTCTGCGCTGCCTGTGATCTTGTCTTCAGGCACACCGTTTGTTCTCATGACTCTCCACTTGTAGTGGTCCCCAAAATAAGAGCCATCAGCATTGCGGCCGCCAAGCCATACTTCTGAAATATTGTTGAATCTCCTGTCTTCATAAATCTCCTTTGGAGAAATGTGACAGTGATAGTCAACAATAGGAAGTGCCTCGGCATAATCATGAAACAGGTGCTTGGCTGTGTCATTGTAGAGCATGAAGTCTTTGTCCATAAACTTACGCATAATATTACCTTCTCTCAGTTAAGTCTTTTGTTATACTGCTTTCATTGATGAAACAGTCATTTTGTAACATTTTTGAAAGCGCTTACACAAATTATACAACGCTCTCTTTCTTTTTTCAAGTAAAAATTGATTTTAAAAAAATGTCGTGGCAAGTTTTTTAACCCACGACATTCTTTTTAAAAATCTGTTGTTGATCTTTTTTCAAGCCTGCACTCAATCACCAGATTTTTCTCAGGCTTCTTTTTATTGCGTAAAATTCCCACCAGTGCATCTACTGTATCATGGCAGACTTGTGAGACTCTGTTATCTATACTTGTAAGTTCCGGCTCACAGGCAACACAGAGATTTGAATCATTATATCCTACAATCTCTATATCTTCGGGTATTTTTAAGCCGCTCATAGCCGCAAATTTAACTGCTCCGACCGCCATTGCATCATCAGTAGTGATCACTGCATCAAACTGTAATGTTCTATAAGAAAGAAGCATATCCCTTACATAATGTATCCTATTTTTTGTATGAATCTTCAGCTCGCCCAAGATTGGCATTCCTGCATCCCTGAGTGCCTTCTCATACCCTGCAAGCTTCTGCCTTGCAGAATATGAATGAGAATTGCTCATAAAAAGAATCCTCTTTCTTCCAGAGTTGATAAGTTCCGTTACAACACTGTAAGTCGCATTCAGATCATTATTAACTGTGCAGAATATATTTTCACCTTCTATAAAACCATTTATCACAAAAACAGGAACCGACTTCGCTGCTTCCCTTATATAATCTGTTTCGTGAGTATCGTCCCCGCTTCCGGCGTATGTTGAGCCGACAAGTATCACCGCATCTATCTTTTTTGAAAGAAGCATGTTAAGGCGCTCTGTCTTTTGCTCCATGGAATATCCGCTGCAGGCAAGTATACATTCATATCCAGCCAAATTAAGACTTTCCTCAAGAAAAGACATTGCAGATGCCATATATGCGTCGGAAATATCCGGAATCATAATGCCCACAGTGTGCATGGTATTAAGACCAAGCCCCTGGGCAAACACATTGGGTGTATATCCCGCATCATTTATAACAGAAAGCACCTTGTCACGGGTTTTTGCACTTACCTTCTCCGACCCGTTCACCACTCTTGAAACAGTAGCGATCGAAACCCCCGCAAGTTTTGCAATATCATATATGTTCATACTATTCTGCTACTTAAAATATAGACAAATGTGTCTATATAAGATGTTTTGGTGCTACCTCACGGTATACACTTCCTGTTTCAACCTGTC